>NZ_BAAAMU010000262.1:0-4157 GCF_039529435.1 Nonomuraea maheshkhaliensis | reverse complement strand
CCGCGGGTAGTTTGATCATTCCGTGGAAGAGGTTGGAGCAGGTGGCAGGACCACAGAAGGAGCCCAGGCCGTCCCAGGCGCAGGCGAGCCAGGCGGGTAAGCGTGCGCGGCTGGCGCCGTCGATGAAGTACCAGGTGTTCGTCGAGGTGCTGACCGGGCAGTCGACCCAGGGCCAGGCTGCTGAGAAGTACGGCGTGAACCGGATGACGGTCAACGCGATCTGCAAGACCGCCAAGCAGGGCGCCTTGGACGCGCTGGCCGGGACCTCCGCCGTCGGGCGGCCGGGCAAGAGCCCGGAAGCCGTGGAGCTGGAGGCGGCCCGCAGGGAGATCGAGCGGCTGCGCGCGACCGTGACCGAGCAGGCCATCGCCTTGCACCTGCACCAGGGAAAATCGCCTTGGGACTGACAGCCGGCGTGGTCCCGCCGCGAGTCGACGCGAGCGTCAAGGCCGGCCTGCTGGAGCTGGTCGGCTTCGCGGCCCGGCAGGGTGGCTGGTCGACGCGGCGGGCGGCGGCCACGCTGGGGCTGGATCACGTGCGGGTGCTGCGCTGGCAGGCTCGTGCCGTGCTCGGCCGCCTGGACGATGCCAAGCCCGGTCCTGAGGTCGCGCTGCATGCGCTGCTGCCGTGGGAGCGCGAGGCGATCGTCAAGATCGCCGAGGAGTGGCTGGAGATCGACCGCTCGCACCGCAAGCTGGCTCACCGCGGCTCCCGGCCGGAGGCCTTCTACGCCTCGGAGTCGACGGTGCTGCGGGTGTTGCAGGCGGCCGGGATCACGGTCGTCGAACGGCCTCGTCGTGAGCGTCGGCCGCGCCGGGAGCTGCCCGGCTGGGCCGAGCTGGTGCCAGGCGTCATCACGATCTACGACTTCACCCATTTCCGTGGCCTGCCGCGCTGGTGCGTGATCGCGGTGATGGACGTGGTGTCGCGATACTGGCTGTCCACCGTGGTCTCGCCGGAGGAGACCTCCATCCAGGTCGAGGTGGCCTACACCCAGGCCCTACGGGGGCTCGGCAAGGCCCATCTGCTCGATGACGAGGCGTTCCTGGCTGAGCTGCGCGGCGGGCAGGTTCCCGACCACGACGCCTTCCCGGTGCTGCTCGCCCTGTCGGACAACGGGCCGCAGATGACCTCCTCAGCCACGAGGGTGTTCATGGCCGGCGCGCGCATCGCCCAGCACTTCGGCCGGCCCGGCACCCCGAATGACCAGGCCTGGATCGAGTCGCTGTTCGGCCATGTCAAGGACGAGCACCCGCACCTGGACAAGATCACCGATCCGGGTGAGCTGGAGGCCGAACTGGGCGCGATCCGCACGTTCTACAACGAGGTGCGACTGCACGAGGGCATCGGCTACGTCACACCCGACGATGAGCACCGCGGCCGCGGCGAGGCGATCCGCGCCGCCCGCCACGCCGGACTGAGGACCGCCCACGAGGCCCGGGTTGCGACCCGCCGCTGCTACGTCAAGATCCCCCATAACCCCTCTCGCGGCTGATGGGTATTTCCAGCCCGATCTGGTGCATTTTCTCTGACACGCCTCGGAGGAATCCACCGCCGCTCGGGAGAAGTCCAGCGCGTCGGCGGCGCGTAACCGGTCCAGCAGCACCTCGTGCAGCCGCTGCCACACGCCAGAGGCGTTCCATTCGGCCAGGCGCCGCCAGCACGTCATGCCCGAGCCGTAGCCCAGTTCTTGCGGCAGGTGCTCCCAAGCGATCCCCGTATGCAGCACGAACAAGATGCCCTGCAACGCCAGTCGGTCATCGAGCCGCTTACGTCCCGGATGCCGGAAGCGCCGCTGACGCTGAGGCAGCAATGGCTCGATCACCGCCCACAACTGATCGCTGACCTCCCACGGCTTCCGCTTGGCCACCCCGGCTCCTCTCCCTCGGCTACAGCGAGAGATCAAAGCACAGCAGAGATCATTCTGTTAGGACCTCTTAGGCACCCGCCGGTGGACCTGCATACCATCGTGCGCCGGGACCTGGTCTTCATCCACGGCCAGGTCGAACTCGCCAACGGGCAGCTGCATGGGTCTGGCCCCCAGTGGGGCGGGTCGTGCGGGTGGTGGTCGCCAATGCCGTCCGGTGTTCGACGTGGACGCTGAAGCCCAGGGCTTGACGTTCATGCCCGATCATGGTCCATGATCGGGTATGAACGCCTTAATCCGGGCGGCCCTGGTGGGGGCCGTGATCGGGATCGGGGAAGCCGCCCTGGCGCAAGTAGTGGATGACAACATCCTCGTGTTCCTGGTGATGCTGGCCTTGCCCTTGCCTGCGGGCATGCTGCTGACTCTCTGGGGCAGGCTGCCCTTGTGGTGGCTGATCTCGATCCTGGGACCGGTCTTCGTCGTCATGGGCTTCATCGCGGCTCCGGTCCCGCCCGCCGACATCGCGGAGATGGGCGGGTGGAGCAGCCTTGTGGCCTTCATGGGGATAGGAGCGGCCGGCTACCTGTTCGCCGGGGCCACGGCGCTGCCGCTGAGCATGGTGACGCGCCTGGCCACCATCGGGACGGTCCTCGTCCTCGGCATCGCCGTCGTCCTCGGAGAGAAACCCCTCTCGGCGCTGGTCGCCGCGCAGACGATGGCGCGTGGACACGTGCCTGTCATCGCCGCCGACCAGCCGGACTACCGTCTCGACTCCGTCAACGTGCAGGAAGGGATCCTCTTCCTCGACTACGAGCGCCGGCGCGATGGTCTGGAGGTGGCCGTCACCGTCCAGGCACCCTATGGGCTGACGGCCGGACAGGCTGCTTGCGGCTCCGGGGTGCGGGGCGCGTGCGAGGAAGTAGTCCCGGGAATCTGGGGCGATCACGTGGACCTGGGCTCGACGATGGTCACCGTGCGGGGGAACGCGTTCGTGGAGGTGACGGGCGAGCTGGCGACGAAGGACGACCTGCTCCCGGTGCTGCGGAACATGCGCCCGATGAACGCGTGGGAGCTGGCCTGGCTGGCGCTGAAGGACAGCTCCTACGACCAGGGGATGATCCTCGCGGAGTGAGGGGTCCGGGGGCGTCCCGCGTCGGCGGTGTCGTAGGACAGCAGGACGGTCCGGGCGGCGGGTTCGACGACCGCCGTGCCGAGGTCGTCCCCGGGCGAAGGCCCTGATCAAGTCGAAGGACTCCCAGAGCGCGATGACCTACAGCTCGACGTGTACGTCCGTCTGCCTGATCACGCTTTGCTACCGACATTAGTGTCGCGGACCGCTGACACTCTCCTGTCGTTCGACACGACGCTCGGCGGTGTGGGCGGCCGGGCGGGTGAAGCTGATCAGGTCTTCGCGGTGGTAGCTGTCGATACGGACGACGGTACGGCGGTTGGGGGCGTGGATCATCTGGCCGTTGCCGATGACGATGCCGACATGTCCGGGGCCGTCGGGTTCCATGCGGAAGAAGGCGAGGTCGCCGGGCTGTTCTTGTCCGGCCGGGATGGGCGGGCTGTGCCGCCATTGGTCGGCGGCGACGCGGGGGATGGCGATTCCGGCTGCTTGGTAGGCGCGCATGGTCAACCCGGAGCAGTCGAAGGTGGCCGGTCCTTCGGCTCCCCACTCGTACGGTTTGCCGAGTTGTGCATGCGCGTACGCGAGTACGGCGGCGATGCGCTCGCCTGGGATGAGCGGGACGCAGGCTTCTGTCAGGGTGTCGACCGTTTGCTGGGCGAGGGGTTCCCATGGGGCGGAGGCGTCGGGGTGGGCGGAGCGCTGGACGGATTGCGCAGCCTGGGTGGGTGGGAGTCGTTCCCAGCGGGGCACCTTGCTCAGGCGCTGGTAGAAGGTGCTGGTGGCGTGGTGAGGGTCGAGGATCTGCTCGCGGGTTCCCCAGCCTTGTGAGGGGCGTTGCTGGAACAGCCCTAGTGAATCGAGGTGTCCGAAGCGGAGGTTACGCAGCTTCGACTCCTGCATAGCGGTGGCGATGGCGATCACTGCCGCTCGCGCGGGCAAGCCGCGTTCGATGGCTATCTGGACGATGAGCGCTGCATGGGTCTGCTGCTCGATGTCCAAGGTCACAGTGGATCCCGGGGCCGTGACCATGTCGTCCTTCGAGCTGCTTGGCTTGATCGCACACGCGCTGACGGCGGGCATGGGCGAGCCGGTCAGAACGCTGGGGTCGCGTCCGAGGTGCGGTGTAAAAGTGAACGAGCGTAGGTTGCCGTGCTGAAC
>NZ_BAAAMU010000261.1:0-4388 GCF_039529435.1 Nonomuraea maheshkhaliensis | reverse complement strand
GGGCTGTTCGGCGGCGGCACCTCGGGCGAGGGCTGCGACGCCGAGGACCTGCGGCTGCCGGGCGCGCAGGCCGACGTGCTGGCCGAGTTGGCCGCCACCGGCACCCGCGTGGTCGTGGTCGTCGTCTCCGGGCGCCCGTACGCGCTGGGCGAGGTGCACGGATCGGCCGCCGGGCTCGTCCAGGCGTTCATGCCCGGCGAGGAGGGCGGCGCGGCCATCGCCGGCGTGCTGTCCGGCCGGGTCCAGCCGGTCGGCCGGCTGCCCGTGCAGATCCCGCGCGGCCCTGGCGGCCAGCCGGGCACCTACCTGCAGCCGCCGCTGGGCGCCGACAGCCACGGCATCAGCAACCTCGACCCGACGCCGCTGTTCCCCTTCGGCCACGGTGCCTCCTACACCACCTTCGAGCTGTCCGAGCTGCGGATCAGCGACGCGGAGGTGCCCACCGACGGGGAGTTCAGCGTCTCGCTCGCCGTGCGCAACACCGGCGGCCGGGCCGGCGAGGAGGTCGTCCAGCTCTACCTGCGCGACGTGGTGGCCCAGGTCACCCGGCCGGTCCGGCAGCTCACCGGCTACGCCAGGGTCCGGCTCGAACCGGGGGAGAGCACGCGGGTGAGCTTCGCGGTGCACGCCGACCGCACCGCTTTCACCGGTCGCGACCTGCGCCGCGTCGTCGAGCCCGGCGAGATCGAGGTGCTCGCCGGCACCTCGGCGGCCGACCTGCCCTGCCGGGGCACGATCCGGCTGACCGGTCCGGCCCGTCACGTCGGCCACGACCGGCGGCTCGTGACCACCGTCGAGATCGAGAACGAGAAGGGGAGGGCCGACGAAATCGGAAGAACGACCGACAGTGCGAACGGCAGGCAGGGGGGTGCCGATGCCGCCCAGTCCTAGACGGGCCACGCTGGCCACGGTGGCGGCCTCGGCGGGCGTGTCGGTCGCCACCGTCTCGAAGGTGCTGAACGGCCGCAGCGACGTCTCGCCCGCCACGCGGTCGCTGGTGCAGTCGCTGCTGCAGGAGCACGAGTACGTGGCGCCCGCGCCCCGCCGCGAGCCGGCCGGGCTGGCCACCGTCGAGGTGCAGTTCGACACCGACCTGAACGCGTACTCGACGGAGATCGTCCAGGGCGCGGTGGCCGCCGGCGCCGAGGAGGGCGTCGGGATCGTGGTCAGCATCAGGAGCGGCACCGAGCGCACCACCGCCTGGGCCCGCGAGCTGGTCGCGGCAGGCCGGCGCGCGCTGATCGCCGTCACCGGCGAGCTGACCGCCGGGCAGCCCGCCGCGCTGGCCAGGGCCCGGTTACCGCTCGTCCTCATCGACCCGCTCAACCTGCCGCGCACCCGGGTCACCAGCGTCGGCTCGACCAACTTCGCCGGTGGCCTGGCCGCCACCCAGCACCTGCTGTCCCTGGGGCACCGGCGCATCGCCTACATCGGCGGCCCGGCCGCCGCCGCGTGCAACCAGGCGCGGCTGCACGGCTACCGCGCCGCCATGGAGGCCGAGGGCGCGCCCGTGCTGCCCGGATACGTGCGCTCCAGCCACTTCCGCTACCACGACGGGGTGGCGGGCGGGGCGGCGGTGCTCGACCTGCCGCGCGCCCCGACGGCGATCTTCGCGGGCAGCGACGAGATGGCCGTCGGGATCATGGAGGCCGCGCGGGCGCGCGGGCTGCGCATCCCCGAGGACCTCAGCATCGTGGGGTTCGACGACACCCAGATCGCCCAGGTGACCTCGCCGCCGCTGACCACCGTCCGGCAGCCGCTGCGCGAGATGGGCGGGGTGGCGCTGCGCACGGCGCTGCGGCTGGCGGCGGGGGAGCGGATCGACTCCCATCACGTGGAGCTGGCGACGGAACTGGTCGTACGCGGCTCGACCGCCCCGGTGCCACCGCGCTCCTGACCTCCGCCCGCCCGGCGTTCCGGTGTCCTGGCGTCCGGGCGGGAAGAGGCGGCGGGGCGTCGCGGTTGCACCGACCGTGGAGCACAGCGGCGAGGTCGTGGTGATCGGCGCCGGGCAGGCGGGCCTGTCCAGCGCGTACTTCCTGCGCCGGTTCGGCTACGAACCGGTCGTCCTCGACGCGGCCGACGGGCCCGGCGGGGCGTGGCGGCATCGCTCGCCCTCGCTGACCATGGACAAGGTGCACGGCGTCTTCGACCTGCCGGGCCTGCCCGGGGCTCCCGGGCCTGACGGCGGGCGTCCCGCCGCCGAGGAGGTCCCGGCCTACTACGCCGACTACGAGCGCAGGACCGGGCTGAACGTCGTGCGCCCCGTCAAGGTCAGCGCCGTCAGCGACCTGGACGGCACGCGGCTGCTGGTCGAGTCGGACGCGGGGCGATGGGCGGCCCGCGCGGTCGTCAACGCCACCGGCACCTGGACGCGCCCGTACTGGCCCTACTACCCCGGCGCGGCCGGCTTCGGGGGCCGGCAGCTCCACTACGCCGGCTACCGGGGGCCGGCGGAGTTCGCGGGGCGGCGCGTGATCGTGGTAGGCGGCGGGGCGTCGGCGATGCACGTGCTGTCCGAGATCGCCGGCGTGGCCGCCGCGACGGCCTGGGTCACCCGGCGGCCGCCCGTCTTCAGGGACGACGACTTCGGCGAGGAGGCCAGGCGGGAGGCCGTGGCCATGGTCGAGGAGCGCGTCCGTGCCGGGCTGCCGCCGCAGAGCGTCGTCAGCGTGACGGGCCTGACCTACAGCGCCGTCGTCCGCGAGGCCCTGGCGAAGGGCGCGCTCGACCGGCTGCCGATGTTCGGGCGGATCGTGGCGGACGGGGTGGTCTGGGACGACGGCACGTACGTGGCCGCCGACACGATCGTCTGGGCCACCGGCTTCCGCTCCGCGCTCGACCACCTCGCCCCGCTCAAGCTGAGGGAGCCGGGCGGCGGCATCCGGGTGGACGGCACGCAGGTGATCAGGGAACCCCGGCTCCAGCTCGCTGGCTACGGCCCTTCAGCCAGCACCACCGGCGCCAACCGGGCCGGCCGCACGGCCGCCCGCAACGTCCGAGCCCTCCTGAGAGCCCGCCCCCTCACGCCGGCCGCCTGACCGCCGCCCGCTCTTCCGCTCTTCCGCTCTTCCGCTCAAGCCTGCCGCCCTCCCGCCCGCCTGACCCCGTTCCGCCGGCCCGGATCTCCTATGGAGCATCGTGGGATACCGATTCCGACATGTCGGGCGCCAGTCGCTCCGGAGGGGTCGACACACGCCGTGACGCGAGGTTAACGTCCTGACATTAGGATCTTTATCCGGTCAGGAGGTCCCCATCATGGAGGTTCCCGGCTACACGGAGATCCGGGAACTCGGTCATGGCGGGACCGGCCGGGTCATGCTCGCCGTGCGCGACGCCGACGGGCTGCCGGTCGCGGTCAAGCACCTGTCCGCCCCGCTGCGCCAGGACCCCGACTTCGTGGCCCGCTTTCGCGCCGAGGCCCTGCTCATCAAGGAGATCGACAGCCCCCACACCGCCCGCGTGCTCGACTACGTCGAAGACGGCGACGACGCCGTCATCGTGATGGAGCTGGTCGACGGCGTCACGTTGCGGCGGCTGCTGGCGCACGAGGGCGCGACCGGTCCCGAGGCGGCGTTGGTGGTGCTCAAGGGGGCGCTGCTCGGGCTGGCGGAGGCGCACCGGCACGGGGTCGTGCACCGCGACTTCAAGCCGGAGAACGTGATGATCACGCAGGACGGCGACAGCAAGCTCGTCGACTTCGGCGTGGCCGCCCGCTTCGGGGAGAACGCCGAGCTGTCGGGCACGCCGCCGTACATGGCGCCCGAGCAGTGGGACGACGCCCCGGCCGGGGCCGCGACCGATGTGTACGCCGCCGCGCTGGTCTTCTACGAGTGCCTGACCGGCCACCGCGCCTTCGGCGGCGAGAACGTCGCCGCCCTGGCCTACCAGCACCAGCACGTGTCACCGCCGCTGGAGGACGTCGAGGAGCCGCTGCGCCCGCTGCTCGCGCACGGCCTGGCCAAGGACCCCGCGGCGCGGCCGGAGTCGGCGGAGGCGTTCCTGGTCAGGCTGGAGGAGACGGCGCGGGAGGCGTACGGGGAGGAATGGGAGCGGCGCGGACGGACCGGGCTCGCGATCCTGCTCCTGCCGCTGGCCGCCCTGCTGCCCGGCACCGGAGCGGCGGCCTTCGGCGCGGAGAGCGGAGGCGGCGGGACGGCCACGAGCCTGACGCAGAGCACGCTCCCGCCCGCGGGCAAGCTCGCGATGACCGGCGGGCTGGTGGTGGCCACGGCGGCGGCCGTGGTGTCGGCGTTCGTGATCCTCGGGGACGGCCCGGGGCCGGGGACCGGTGGCGCCCTGCCGCCCGACGCGCCCGGCTCGGCCTCCACCGCCGCGCCTGCCGTACCGGAGTCCTCCGAGCCTGTGCCGACGGAACCGTCGGGGCC
>NZ_BAAAMU010000260.1:0-4482 GCF_039529435.1 Nonomuraea maheshkhaliensis | reverse complement strand
CGTCGAGCTGCCGTTCGCCTGGACCGACGTCACCCTGCACGCCACCGGCGCCACCCGGGCCAGAGTCCGCGTGACCACCACCGACGGCGTGACCAGCGTGCTCCTGGCCGACGGCACCGGCACACCCCTGGCCGAGGTGGGCGGGCTCACCATGCGACCGGTCGCCGACGCCCCCCTGACGGCGCTGCCCACGGCCCCCCGCGACGGCCTCTACCAGGTGACCTGGACCACGACCCCACACGCCGCGGAGCCGTCCGCCGCCCATGCGGTGGCCACGGAAGCCGGCTGGCTCCGGGAGGCGCTCACCGCCGCCGGAGTCCCGGTGACGGACGGCCCGGCACACGACCGGACGATCCTGCTCGCCTCACCCCCGCCCACCTACCAGGCCGACGGGACGCACGCGGGGCCGCCGCACTTCGACCCGGGTGACGACACGCGGTCCGAGCCGCCGTGCACCGGCTCGGGTGACAACGCGCGGTCCGAGCCGCCGTACACCGACCTGGGCGATGAGACGCCGACCGCGCCGCACGCCGTGCTCGGCGCGCTCAGAGACCGGCTGGCCGACGAGCACGCGGCCACCACCCGCCTGGCCGTCGTGACCCGCCGCGCCGTGGCCGCGCGCCCGGACGACCCGGCGCCCGACCCGGAGCAGGCGGCGGTCGCCGGCCTCGTACGCGCCGCCCAGGCGGAGAACCCGGGTCGCGTCCTGCTCATCGACGTGGACGGCAGCGACGCCTCCTACCACGCGCTCCCGTCCGTCCTCACGGGGACCGAGCCCGAGCTGGCCCTGCGCGAAGGCACCGCCCTGGCCCCCAGGCTGGCCAAGGCGGAACCGCCGCCCCTCACCGCGACCGCCCCATGGCGGGTGGACGTACGCGAGGCGGGCACCATCGACCACCTGATCGCCGCCCCGATCGTGGACCGCCCGCTCGGCCCCGGCGAGGTACGGGTCACGATGCGCGCCTGCGGCCTCAACTTCCGCGACGTGCTGATCGCGCTCGGCATGTACCCGGGCGCGGCGGAGCCGGGCAGCGAGGGCGCCGGCGTCGTGACCGAGCTCGGCCCGGGCGTGGCGGGGCTGGCCGTGGGCGACCGGGTGATGGGCTTGTTCGACAATGCGCTCGGCACCCACGCCGTCGCCGACGTGCGGCACCTCGTTCCGATCCCGGAGGGCTGGTCGTTCGCCACGGCCGCCTCCGTCCCCGCCGTCTTCGCCACGGCCTGGTACGGCCTGGTGGACCTGGCCGGTCTCCAGCCGGGGGAGAAGGTGCTGATCCACGCGGCGGCGGGCGGTGTGGGCATGGCGGCGGCGCAGATCGCCCGTCACCTCGGCGCGGAGGTGTACGGCACCGCCAGCCCCGCCAAATGGAAAGCCACCGGCCTGGACGAAGAACACCTGGCCAGCTCCCGCACCCTGGAGTTCGCCGACCGCTTCCCACCCATGGACGTCGTCCTCAACTCCCTGGCCGGAGACTTCACCGACGCCTCACTCGGCCTCCTCAAACCCGACGGCCGCTTCATCGAAATGGGCAAAACCGACCTCCGGCCGGCCACCCCCGGCTACACCCCCTTCGACCTGGACGAAGCCGGCCCCGACAGGACCGCCGAGATCCTCGCCACCCTGCTCGGCCTCCTCCGCGCCGGAGCGCTCACCCCGCTCCCCGTCCGCGCCTGGGACCTGCGCCGCGCCCCCGAGGCGTTCCGGCACATGCAGCAGGCCCGGCACATCGGCAAGGTCGTCCTCACCGTCCCCGCCCCGCTCGACCCGGACGGCACCGTCCTCATCACCGGTGGCACCGGCGGGCTGGGCGCGTTGACCGCCAGGCACCTGGCCGGCACGCACGGCGTACGGCGGCTCCTGCTGGTCAGCAGGCGGGGCGAGGACGCGCCGGGCGCGGCCGAGCTGCGGGCGGAGCTGATCGAAATGGGCGCGTCCGTCGAGATCGCCGCCGCCGACATCGGCGACCGCAAGGCGCTGGCCGACCTCGTCGCAGGCCGCGAGCTCACCGCCGTCGTGCACACCGCCGGCGTCGTGGACGACGGCGTGATCGGCGCGCTCACCCCCGACCGGCTGGACGCCGTGTGGCGGCCCAAGGCGCGGGCCGCCGCGCACCTGCACGAGCTGACCCGCGAGCACGACCTGGCGGCGTTCGTGCTCTTCTCCTCCTGCGCCGGCACGTTCGACGACGCCGGACAGGCCAACTACGCCGCCGCCAACGCCTTCCTGGACGCCCTGGCCGCACACCGCGCCGCCACCGGAGCGCCCGCCACCTCGATCGCCTGGGGCATGTGGGCGCCGGAGAGCGGCGGCATGACCGCCAGGCTCGACGAGGCCGACCAGCGCAGGGTGCGCCGCGACGGGCTGCGGCCCATGACGCCGGAGCAGGGTCTCGCCCTGCGCGCCGCCGCGCTCGGCCTGGCCGCCGCGGCCGACGTCGCGGCGCCGCTGGACCTCGCCGCCGTGCGCGACCGGCAGGACGGACCCCCCAGCATGCTCCGCGGTCTCGTCAGCGGCGGCGTCAGGGGCGGCGTGCGCAAGGCGGCCAACGACGCGGGCCGGCCCGCCGAGTCGCTGACCGAACGCCTGCGCGCCCTGCCCGGCGCGGCACGTACGCGGATGCTGCTCGACCTCGTCAGGACGCACACGGCGAGCGTGCTCGGCCACGCGAGCATGGAGGAGGTCGACCCCCGTCGCGGGTTCACCGACCTGGGCTTCGACTCGCTCACCGCGGTCGAGCTGCGCAACCGGCTCAGCACGCTGACCGGCGCCCGGCTGTCGGCCACGCTCGTCTTCGACCACCCGACCCCCGAGGCCGTGGCCGCCCACATCAAGGCCGAGCTGATCGGCGAGGAGCCGCCGCTGGAGGCCGAGCTGGCCGAGCTCGAACGCGCCATGGCCGAGGCGGCCCCCGCGCCGGCCGACCGCGAACGGATCGCCGCGAGGCTCCGTGACCTGGCCGCCGCCTGGGCGGGCACGGCGGGCGCCGACGACCTGTCCCAGGCCACCGCCGACGAGCTGTACAGCATTATTGACAACAACTCATAAACGAAGTAATGCCAGCAGGTCATTACTTCGGAGGATATGCAAATGGTCCCGCCGTTCGATTGCGGACGATGCCCCACATCATACGATCGGCATATGCGTAACGATGGGGAGGCTATCGTCCGACTGGAATCGGTGACCAAGAACTACGGCCCAAAGAAAGCTCTCGACGGCGTAACGCTACGCTGCCTGAAAAATAATTTCACCGCGATCCTCGGGCCGCCCGGGGCAGGCAAGACCACGCTGCTGAGATGTGCGGCCGGCCTCGACCGGCCCACCTCCGGCACCGTGGACGTCGCGGGCGAGAACCTCACCTCCCTCGACGAGGCCGCGCTCGACGTCGTGCGGCGCGAGCGCGTCTCGTACGTGTTCTCCTCCCGCAACCTGCTGCCCTCGCTGACCGTCGCCGAGAACCTGACGCTGCCGCTCCGCCTGGCCAGGAGGTCGGCCGCCCCGTCGCTGGTCATCGACCTCGTCCGGCGCGCCGGCCTGTCGGAACACCTCGACAGCATGCCCGCCGACCTGTGCCGCAGCCAGCAGCAGATGGTCGCCGTCGCCCGCGCCATGATCACCAGCCCGGCGGTGATCCTGGCCGACGACCCGGCCCGCGGGCTCGACCCCCGCAGCGCGGGCGAGCTGCTCGGCCTGCTGGCCTCGTACGTGCACGACCACGCCGGCAACGTCGTGCTGGCCAGCCACGACCCCATGGTCGCCGCCTACGCCGACCGCGCCGTGCTGCTGAGATCCGGCCGGGTGGAGCGCGAGATGAGCTTCCCCGAGGGCAAGGAGGCCTTGGAACGAGCCGTTCACCTGGCGGTATGGGAAGCGAGAGACCCGTTCTGATGTGGCTGCTGATCCTGCGCAACCTCCGCTACCGCAGGAACGCCTTCGCCTCCGCGTTCGTCGCGATGGCGGTGGCCGCGGTCGTCGTGTCGGCCTGCGCCGCGCTCGCCGCCACCGGCGCGCGGGCCGCCGTGCTGCCGCACCGGCTGGACGGCGCGCCCATCGTCGTGCTCGGCGACCAGTCGTTCGTCCCCCCGGGCGCCGACCCCGACGACCCCGTGTGGCTGCCGGAGAAGGTCCGCCTGCCCGCCTCCGTCGCGCGGACCTTACGCGGCGTACGGGGCATCGCCTCGGTCGTCGAGGACATCGCCTTCCCGGCCGAGCTGGCCGGCGCCGCCGCGGCGGGCCACGACTGGGCCGGGGCCGGGCTGGTCCCGTACACGCTGACCAGCGGCGCCGCCCCCACCGGCCCCGGTCAGATCGTGCTCGACGCCGGCTTGGCCGCGCGCGGCGGCCTGAGGCCGGGCGCGCAGGCGGAGGTCGAGGTGCACGGCGTCAGCGAGCGTTACACCGTGACCGGCCTGGCCACGTCCCACTCCGGCCGGCCCGCCGCGCGCCCCGCGATCTTCTTCTCCGCCGCCGATGCCCGCCGCCTG
>NZ_BAAAMU010000259.1:0-4740 GCF_039529435.1 Nonomuraea maheshkhaliensis | reverse complement strand
CCGCTGCCCGGCGTGCCCGGCTGGAGCGCCGACGAGGCCGCGCGCACGCTGCTCCTGGCCGCGCTGCCGCCGGACCGCCTCACCCCCGAGACGCTCGACCTCTACCGGTACGGCGACGCCGACGAGAAGCGGGCCGTGCTCAAGGCCCTGCCCCTGCTCCCCATCGGCACGGCCGCCGTCCACCTCCTGCTGGACGCCCTGCGCACGAACGACGCCCGCCTGCTCGCCGCCGCCCTCGGCCCCTACGCCCGCCACCTCGATCAGGCGGCCTGGCGGCAGGCGGTGCTCAAGTGCGTGTTCACCGGCGTCCCGCTCGACGCCGTGGACCGGCTGGACGAGCGGGCCGACGCGGAGCTGGCCGCGATGCTGGCCGCCTTCGCCGAGGAACGCGAAGCCGCCGGCCGCCCCATGCCACCGGACGCCTCGGCCCTGCTCCGCCGGATCACCAGCGAGGAGACCTGATGCGCATCTTCGACCCGCACATCCACATGACATCGCGCACCACCGACGACTACGCGCGCATGGCCGCCGCCGGGGTGCTGGCCGTGGTGGAGCCGTCGTTCTGGCTCGGCCAGCCCAGGACGAACCCGGGCTCGTTCACCGACTACTTCGACTCGCTGCTCGGCTGGGAGCCGTACCGGGCGGCGCAGTTCGGCGTCGTGCACCACGCCACGATCGCGCTCAACCCCAAGGAGGCCGGCGACCCGCGCTGCGTCCCCGTGCTGGACCTGCTGCCCCGCTACCTGGACAAGGACCGCGTGGTCGCGGTCGGCGAGATCGGCTACGACTCCATGACCCCCGAGGAGGACGACGCGTTCGAACGCCAGCTCGCCCTGGCGATCGAGCACGAACTCCCGGCGCTCGTGCACACCCCGCACCGCGACAAGGCCCGCGGCACCCGGCGCACCCTGGAACTGGTGGCCGCCTCGGGCATCGACCCCGGACGGGTGGCCGTCGACCACCTCAACGAGGTCACCGTCGGGCTCGTCAGCGGCACCGGCTGCTGGATGGGCTTCTCGATCTACCCCGAGACGAAGATGTCGCCGCCGCGCATGGTGGAGATCCTGCGCCGGTACGGCACCGAACGCGTGCTGATCAACTCGGCCGCCGACTGGGGCGTCTCCGACCCGCTGCTGACGCTGGAGACCGCCAGGGCGATGCTGGCGGCCGGGTTCGGCGACGAGGACGTGGACCGGGTGATGTGGCGCAACCCCGTCGAGTTCTACGCCCAGTCAGGACGGCTCGACCTGACCGGCCTCACCGGCGCCGAGCCGACGTTCGCCGGGCCGACGTTCGCTGGCAGCTCGATCAGGCGCGGCGGCGAGTGATGCGCCTGCGGCACCCCTCGGGGACACCACTGCACCTCGGCTACTGCACCAACGTGCACCCGGCCGAGGACCTCGGCGGCATCATCGCCCAGCTCGACGCCTACGCCGTCCCCATCAGGGCCGCGCTCGGCACCGGCGTGCTGGGGCTCGGCCTGTGGCTGGCCGCGCCGGTCGCCGCCGAGCTGGCCGCGGACCCGGCGCCGCTCCGCCGCCTCCGCCGCGAGCTCGACGTCAGGGGCATGGAGGTCGTGACGCTGAACGGCTTCCCGTACCGCTCCTTCCACGACCCGGTCGTCAAGCAGGCCGTCTACCACCCCGACTGGACCACCTCCGACCGGCTCGCCTACACCCTTGACCTGGCCCGCGTGCTGGCCGGCCTGCTGCCCGACGACGCCGCCCGCGGCTCGGTCTCCACCCTGCCGCTCGCCTGGCGCGAGCCGTGGAACGCCGCCATGGCGGACGCGGCCGCCCGCCACCTGGACGAGCTGGCCGCCGGCCTGGCCGGCATCGAGTCCGAAACCGGCAGGACCGTCCGCGTCGGCTTCGAACCAGAACCGGGCTGCGTCGTCGAGACCACCGCTCAGGCCATCGCGCACCTGGCCGGCGCCGACACAGAACGGCTCGGCCTCTGCCTCGACCTGGCCCACCTGGCCTGCGCCTGGGAGCAGCCGTCCGCCGCGCTGAAGGCGCTGCGCGCGGCCGGCCTGCCCATCGTCAAGGTGCAGCTGTCCGCCGCCCTGGAGACCACCCACCCGGAGGCCCTGCGCGAGTACGCCGAGCCACGCTTCCTGCACCAGACCCGCACCCCGGCCGGCGACGCGGCCGACGACCTCGACGAGGCGCTGGAGCGCGGCCTGCCTGCGCCGTGGCGGGTCCACTACCACGTGCCGCTGCACGCCGACCCCGCCCCGCCGCTGACCACCACCATCCCCGTGCTGCGCGAGGCCCTGACCGAGCTGGCCGGCGGGCCGGAGCCCCTGTGCGACCACTACGACGTCGAGACCTACACCTGGAGCGTGCTGCCGCCCGCCCTGCGCCCGGCGACCGCCGCGGACCTCGCCGCCGGCATCGCCGCCGAGCTGGAATTCGCCCGTACCGAGCTGCGTGAGCTGGGAGTGACCGGATGACGAAACTGCTGGTCCTGGACGTGGTCGGGCTCACCCCTCGGCTGCTCGCGCACATGCCCCGCCTGCGCGCCGTCGCCGCCCAGGGCTTCCAGGCGGAGCTCGGCACCGTGCTGCCCGCCGTCACCTGCTCGGTCCAGTCCACGTTCCTCACCGGGCTGCCCCCGTCCGGACACGGGATCGTCGGCAACGGCTGGTACTTCCGCGACCTCGGCGAGGTGCTGCTCTGGCGCCAGCACAACGCCCTGGTCGGCGGGGAGAAGCTGTGGCACGCCGCCGGGCCCGGGTACACGGTCGCCAACGTGTGCTGGTGGTACGCCATGGGCGCCGACGTCGATTGGACCGTCACCCCGAGGCCCATCTACCGCGCCGACGGCCGCAAGGACCCCGACTGCTACACCGACCCGCCCGAGCTGCACGACGAACTCACCGCCGAGCTCGGCACGTTCCCCCTGTTCAGCTACTGGGGGCCGGGCGCCGGCCTGCCCTCCTCGCGATGGATCGCCGGCGCCACCCGGCACATCATGACCACCCGCGACCCCGACCTCACCCTCGCCTACCTGCCGCACCTCGACTACGACCTGCAGCGCTACGGTCCCGGCGACCCGCGCTGCGCCGCCGCGGCCGCCGAGCTGGACGGCGTGCTGGCGCCGCTGCTGGACGCCGCCGGGGAGCGGACCGTGGTGGTGCTGTCGGAGTACGGCATCACCGACGTCTCCCGCCCCGTGGACGTCAACCGCGCCCTGCGCGTCGAAGGCCTGCTGCGCGTGCACACCCAGGACGGCATGGAGTACCTCGACCCGTGGACGTCGCGGGCGTTCGCCGTCGCCGACCACCAGATCGCGCACGTCTATGTCCGCGACCCCGCCGACGTGCCCGCCGTCGCCAAGCTGTGCGCCTCGATCGGCGGCGTCGCCACCGTGCTCGACGCCGGTGGCAAGGCCGCGCACGACCTGGACCATCCGCGTTCGGGCGAGCTGGTGCTGCTCGCCGACCGCGACGCCTGGTTCACCTACTACTACTGGCTGGACGACGCCCGCGCCCCCGACTTCGCCCGCCTGGTCGAGATCCACCGCAAACCCGGCTACGACCCCGCCGAACTCTTCTTCGACCCGGCCGCCCCGGCGGCGGCCAAGCGCCGCGCCGCTGTGGCGCTGCTGCGCAAGAAACTGGGCCTGCGCTACCTGATGAACGTCGTCGGCCTCGACGCCGGCGCCAGGGCCGTGCGCGGCTCGCACGGGCTGCTGCCCGCGGGCGCCGCGGACGCGCCCGTCCTGCTCTGCTCCGACCCCGCCGAGGCCAGGGAACGCTACGAGGCCACGCAGGTCAAGGACCTGCTGCTGCGGCTCGGCCGGCCGGGCGGCGGCTGACCGGCCTCAGGAGCCGGCCGGCCTGACGGTGAACTGCGGGGTGAAGTCGAGCTTCTCCGGCACCTGGAGCAGCGTACGGACCAGCTTGCCGTCGAAGTCCACCACCCGCACCTCGTCGAGCGAGGAGTTGTCCAGCTCCCAGCAGAACAGGTGCGACTCGTCGTACCAGCCGAGCACCTTGTCGCAGTCGGAGGTGAACGCGCGCACCTGCGCCCCGGTACGGGTGTCCCACAGGCAGTGGTCACCGCCGTCGCTCTCGGGGCAGTCGGTCACGAGCATGGCGCCGGAAGGGGAGAACAGGTCCGTGGTGCCCGACGCGGTCGAGCCGACCCCCGGCAGGTCGCGTACGCGCTTGCCGGAGCGGTCGAAGAGGCGCAACCCGTCGTCGTCGCCGTACTCGATGACCACGCCCGTGTCGGTGGCGTCCCAGCCGAAGTCGGAGCCGCGGATCGACTCGTCGGCCACCTCGACGACGTCCGCCTTGCCCCGCGCCACGTCCACGACGGCGAACCCGAGGGAGATCCACTCGTCCTTGCCGTCGTCGCCCTTGACCTTCTTGTCGATGTTGAGCAGGAGCCTGGAGCTGTCTCTCGACCAGGAGCGGATGGTGCTGATCAGCGGCTTGCGCACGGTCATGACCCGGAAGCTCGACCCCATCGTCCTGTCGTTGATCAGCACGGAGTCGTAGCCCTGCGAGGTGTAGTCCTTCTGCCGCCCCGCCAGATAGCGGCCGTCGGGGGAGACCAGCGACTCCCAGTTGCCCGCGTGCCGGTCGAAGGAGGCGCCGCGCAGCGACCGCCTGGCGTAGTCGACGTCGTCGTCGGCCTTCTTCTCGTAGACCTCGTACGCGGTCAGCGCGATCGGGTCCGACGGGTGCTCGTGCAGGGTGATCGCGCCGCCCGGCAGCATCGTCTTCAC
>NZ_BAAAMU010000258.1:0-2952 GCF_039529435.1 Nonomuraea maheshkhaliensis | reverse complement strand
TGGAGGGGATCCCAAGTAGCACGGGGCCCGAGAAATCCTGTGTGAATCTGCCAGGACCACCTGGTAAGCCTAAATACTCCCTGATGACCGATAGTGCACGAGTACCGTGAGGGAAAGGTGAAAAGTGCCCCGGTGAGGGGTCGTGAAATAGTACCTGAAACCGTGTGCCTACAAGCCGTAGGAGCTTACAAGGATTTCGGTCCTTGTGTGATGTGACTGCGTGCCTTTTGAAGAATGAGCCTGCGAGTTATGGTGTGTGGCGAGGTTAACCCGTGTGGGGGAGCCGTAGCGAAAGCGAGTCTGAAGAGGGCGTTTGAGTCGCATGCTGTAGACCCGAAGCGGAGTGATCTACGCATGGGCAGGTTGAAGCTCAGGTAAGACTGGGTGGAGGACCGAACCCACCAGGGTTGAAAACCTGGGGGATGATCTGTGTGTAGGGGTGAAAGGCCAATCAAACTCCGTGATAGCTGGTTCTCCCCGAAATGCATTTAGGTGCAGCGTTGCGTGTTTCTTGCCGGAGGTAGAGCACTGGATGGCTAATGGGCCCGACAAGGTTACTGACGTCAGCCAAACTCCGAATGCCGGTAAGTGAGAGCGTGGCAGTGAGACTGCGGGCGATAAGGTTCGTAGTCGAGAGGGAAACAGCCCAGATCACCGACTAAGGCCCCTAAGCGTGTGCTAAGTGGGAAAGGATGTGGAGTCGCAGAGACAACCAGGAGGTTGGCTTAGAAGCAGCCACCCTTGAAAGAGTGCGTAATAGCTCACTGGTCAAGTGATTCCGCGCCGACAATGTAGCGGGGCTCAAGTACACCGCCGAAGTCGTGGCACTGATGGGTCCTTCGGGGCTTGTTGGTGGGTAGGGGAGCGTCGTGCAGCCGGCGAAGCAGCAGAGTGATCTAGTTGTGGAGGCTGTGCGAGTGAGAATGCAGGCATGAGTAGCGAATCGAGGGTGAGAAACCCTCGCGCCGGATGACCAAGGGTTCCTGGGCCAGGCTAATCCGCCCAGGGTAAGTCGGGACCTAAGGCGAGGCCGACAGGCGTAGTCGATGGACAACGGGTTGATATTCCCGTACCCGCTTCAATGCGCCCATACTGAACCTCGTGATGCTAAGAGTCCTTAGCTCGGGCTGTCCTTCGGGACGGCCGTCAGAGTGAACGCTCGGTCCGATCGGGTAGTAGGTAAGCGATGGGGTGACGCAGGAAGGTAGTCCAGCCCAGGCGATGGTTGACCTGGGGTAAGCATGTAGGGCGGAACGTAGGTAAATCCGCGTTCCTTAAGCCTGAGATGTGATGCCGAGCCGATTGTGGTGAAGTGGATGATCCTATGCTGCCGAGAAAAGCCTCTAGTGAGTGTTGTGGCGGCCCGTACCCTAAACCGACTCAGGTGGTCAGGTAGAGAATACTAAGGCGATCGGGTGAACTGTGGTTAAGGAACTCGGCAAATTGCCCCCGTAACTTCGGGAGAAGGGGGGCCTCTGCTGGTGAACATCCTTGCGGTGGGAGCTGGTGGGGGCCGCAGTGGCCAGGGGGAAGCGACTGTTTACTAAAAACACAGGTCCGTGCGAAGTCGTAAGACGATGTATACGGACTGACGCCTGCCCGGTGCCGGAACGTTAAGGGGACCGCTTAGTTCAGCTTCGGCTGGGCGAAGGTGAGAACTTAAGCGCCGGTAAACGGCGGTGGTAACTATAACCATCCTAAGGTAGCGAAATTCCTTGTCGGGTAAGTTCCGACCTGCACGAATGGCGTAACGACTTCCCCGCTGTCTCAACCGCAGACCCGGCGAAATTGCACTACGAGTAAAGATGCTCGTTACGCGCAGCAGGACGGAAAGACCCCGGGACCTTCACTACAGCTTGACATTGGCGTTTGGAGCGTCTTGTGTAGGATAGGTGGGAGACTGGGAAGCTCGGACGCTAGTTCGGGTGGAGTCATTGGTGAAATACCACTCTGGTCGTTTTGAACGTCTAACTCTGGTCCGTGATCCGGATCGGGGACAGTGTCTGGTGGGTAGTTTAACTGGGGCGGTTGCCTCCTAAAGGGTAACGGAGGCGCCCAAAGGTTCCCTCAGCCTGGTTGGCAATCAGGTGTTGAGTGTAAGTGCACAAGGGAGCTTGACTGTGAGACTGACGGGTCGAGCAGGAGCGAAAGCTGGGACTAGTGATCCGGCATCGGCGTGTGGAAGCGGTGTCGCTCAACGGCTAAAAGGTACCCCGGGGATAACAGGCTGATCTTCCCCAAGAGTCCATATCGACGGGATGGTTTGGCACCTCGATGTCGGCTCGTCGCATCCTGGGGCTGGAGTAGGTCCCAAGGGTTGGGCTGTTCGCCCATTAAAGCGGTACGCGAGCTGGGTTTAGAACGTCGCGAGACAGTTCGGTCCCTATCCGCTGCGCGCGCAGGAGACTTGAAAGGGGCTGTCCCTAGTACGAGAGGACCGGGACGGACGAACCTCTGGTGTGCCAGTTGTACCGCCAGGTGCACGGCTGGTTGGCTACGTTCGGAAGGGATAACCGCTGAAAGCATCTAAGCGGGAAGCTCGCCTTGAGATGAGGTCTCCCACCCTGTGAGGGGGTAAGGCTCCCGGTAGACGACCGGGTTGATAGGCCGGAGGTGGAAGCACGGTAACGTGTGGAGCTGACCGGTACTAATAGGCCGAGGACTTGACCACAAAGCATCTTTCTGGCTTTGTGCGTGTGTGTGCTGCGTTCTGTTACTCTTCGCCGGGTCCAGAGCTGCGCCGCACCTGCTGAAGGCAGAAATTCTTGCTCGCGTCCACTAGGCAATTCTGAGACAGCAAACAGTGATGTTTGTGTGTTTCGGAGGGTTACGGCGGTTATGGCGGGAAGGAAACACCCGGTTACATTCCGAACCCGGAAGTTAAGCTTCTCAGCGCCGATGGTACTGCACTCGGGAGGGTGTGGGAGAGTAGGTCACCGCCGGACAATCTTT
>NZ_BAAAMU010000257.1:0-4810 GCF_039529435.1 Nonomuraea maheshkhaliensis | reverse complement strand
GCCCGCCGCCTCCGGACCGCAGCCAGGACCCGCCGCCTCCGGACCGCTGCCAGGACCCGCCGGCTCCGGACCGCTGTCACCGTCCGCCGGCACGCCCGCCGAGTCCGGGCTGCCGCCGTCCACCGGCACGCCCGCGCGGGAGCACGCTCCCCTGGCGTCCGAACACCGGCCTCCGTCCACGGACCGGGAACCCTCGTCCGGGGAGCCGCAATCTCCGCCCGCCGGCCACCTGCCCCCGTCGGCGGACGACCGGGCACCTGGCTCCGATCACGAATCGTCGCCCGCCGACGCTCCTCGACCCGCACCCGCCTCCCCCGGTCGTCCCGCGTCGGGCAGGCGGCTGACCGTGCTGGCGGCCGTCACCGGTGTGGCGGGCGTGGCGGCGATCCTCATCGGGTGGGTGCTGCCGCTCATCACGGGCGACGCCAGGACCGGGCCCGGCACCGCGACCAGCCCGAGCCCGTCCGCCCCCCAGTCCCTCGCGCCGTTCGACGACTCGAAGTTCGAGAAGGACGTGACCTACCCCGACGGCACCGTCGTCCAGGCGGGCGAGTCCTTCGACAAGACCTGGCGAATCCGCAACGCGGGCAATGTCCCGTGGCACGGCCGCTACCTGACCCGCATGAACGACACCCCGTGCAAGGCGCCCAAACGGGTCGGAATCGGGCCGGTCGCGCCGGGCGAGTCGGTCGACATCACCGTACGCGTACGCGCCGCCGGCTCCCCCGGCCGCTGCAAGATCTACTGGAAGATGACCGACGAGGACGGCACCCCGCTGCTCGCGGGCAAGCGGCCGATCTTCCTCGACGTCACCGTGGCCTGACGCCCGCATCCCACGGCCGCGGGGGGACCACCGCGGCCGCGTGCGCCGGTCAGGGCCAGCTCGGCGCCGGTCGGGGCAGGGGGTTGGCGCCCTCGGGGCGCAACCCGTCGAAGATGATGGCGAGGTAGCGCCGCCACAGGTCCGGCTCCGGATTCGCCAGGAACCCGATCGCGTGCACCGGCGCGCAGATGAGCAGCAGCACGTCGGTCCCGGTGATGTCGGCCCGGACGGCGCCCGCGTCGCGGGCCCGGTCGACCAGCGATCCGATGCTCGCGTGAAACTCGTTGCGGAGTTCGGTCACCTCGGAGTCGCCCTCGGCGACCGTCTGCAGGAACGCCAGGTCATGTTGCCGCTGCCCGCCCGCGGCCACGGTCAGGAACTCCAGCAGCGCCGCCCCGGGATCGGCCGAGTCGAGCAGTCGCCGGGCGACGGCGGTGAGCGCGGCGAAGTGGTCGCCGACGATCGCGGCGATCAACTCCTCCTTCGTGGCGAAGTGGGCGAAGACGGTGCCCTTCGCCACACCCGCCCGGCGGGCGATGTCGGCCATCGAGGCGTCTATGCCCCGCTCCGCGAACTCGTCCGCGGCCGCGGCCAGGAGGAGCTCGCGGTTGCGTGCCGCGTCCGCGCGCAGGGGGCGGCGATCAGGACTGGTCACAGGCGAGATTCTAGCAAGTTGACCGAGAGGTCATGTTATGGATAGGTTCACGGAGTCAACTTGACCCAGCGGTCATTTTACGACCGCCGGTGTCAGCAGGTCAGATCTCAGGAGAGTCACCGATGGAACTGCACGGCGCCACCGCGCTCGTCACCGGCACGAACCGCGGCATCGGCCACCACTTCGCCGTCGAGCTGCTGCGGCGCGGGGCGAAGGTCTACGCCACCGCCCGCCGTCCCGAACTCGTGGACGTCCCCGGCGCCGAGGTGCTGCGCCTGGACATCACCGACCAGGAATCCGTCGAGGCGGCCGCCGCCGTCGCCACCGACGTCGACCTCCTGGTCAACAACGCCGCGTTCACCGCCGGCGGGAACCTCGTGACCGGCGACCTCGACGCCATCCGGCTGACGATGGACTCGAACTACTACGGCACCCTCGCCATGATCCGGGCGTTCGCTCCCGTGCTGGCCCGCAACGGCGGCGGCGCCATCCTCAACGTCCTGTCGGCCGTGGCCTGGACCACCGTCGACGGCAACACCTCCTACGCCGCCGCCAAGTCCGCGCAGTGGGGCCTGACCAACGGGGTCCGGGTGGAACTGGCCGGCCAGGGAACGCACGTCGCCGCCCTCGTCCCCGGGCTCATCGACACGGAGACGTTGCGGGACTTCGCCGCGAACGCCGGAGTCGAGTTCCCCGAAGGCACGCTGCTGGACCCGGCCGACCTCGTCCGGCTCGCGCTGGACGGGCTGGAGGCCGGGGAGATCGAGATCCTCGACCGGATCGGCGCCGACGCGAAGGCGACCCTCACCGGCCCGCCGCGCGCCTTCAGCCTGGAAGCCGCCGCGGCCGCCTGACTCGCCCGCCACGCCCCAGCCGTCCGATGCCGCGGACGAAGTCGGCCGATCGTCGATCCGCATGGCCGAGCAGTCGGCGATGTGCCCACCGCTTGGACCCGCCGACGTGTCAGGGCAGGGCCGACGTGTCAGGACAGGGCCGGCGCGGCCGGCGGAGCGTCGGTCCAGCCGGCCTCGATCAGCGTCTTCCGGTCCGACCACTCCGCGGACGCCTTGCCGCCGGACGTGCCCAGCTGGTCCTGTGCCAGCAGCACCATCCTGCCGGTGTCGACGATCATCCGCACCCTGATCGACGGCGCCCGCTTCGCCTTCCCACCCGGCCTGTCGATCATGAGGGCGGCACCGGATCTGCCCAGTTCGTCCTTGGCCTCGCCGTCGACGCGGGCGCCCGGCAGGGACAGCAGGGCCTGGTAGGCCGCGGCACGGACCTGCTTCGGCGCGGGGATGTCGTGTAGGAGCATCGGCAGAGTCTCCTCGACCCAGGCGGGCAGATCCATCTCCCGGCCGACCTGGCCCGCCTTCATGACCCACGCCTTCAGCTGGGCCGGTTCGGCGGGCAGGCGCTGGACCTCGTCGTACGTCAGCCGCTGCCCGGCGAACTCGAACTGGTCACGGCCCTTCGGCGCTTGGCTCAGTGAGCCCCTGCCGGGCCGGGTGGACAGCTTCACTGTCTTGCCGTCGAGCGATTCGCTCCACGTGGAGGGGGAGCCGTCGCGCTGCCACGCCTTCCGGTCCGCCGCGCTCTTGGGCCGCACCCCCAGGAGCCGGCCGCCGAACCAGGCCCTGCCGTCGGGGGCGTTCCACCGTACGCCGACGAACCGCTCGACCAGCGCATAGGGGTGCGCTCTGGTGCCGAATCGTCCAGGATGGGTTCCCGTCATCAGCGTTCTGGTGTGCCAGTAGGCCCCCTCAGAAGGCGTGGCCGCGACGGCCGCCGGCGTGCCGAGGAGGGCGGCGCCCGCGGCCAAGGCGACACCCAGAGTGATCAGCCGCCGGATCGGCGTGGTCGTGGACGTCATCGGTTCGCTCCATCGATTCGAAGTCACAACCATGCACACAGCTGGGCCGTGCGAACGGTTGCCCGCGAAATGTTCGCACGCGCGGGCAACCGTCACGAGGGACGAAGTGTGTTAGGAGGCGTGAGATCGGACGGAGAACCGTGAGTGACCTGGACCATGACTTCGGCGCTTTCGTGGCCGCGCGTGCCACGAGCTTGTTACGGGTCGCCTACCTCGCCTGTGGTGACGAGGCGGAGGCCGAGGACCTGCTGCAGACGGCGCTGGAGCGCACCTACCGGAAATGGGATCGGGTGGCCGGCTACGACAGTCCGGAGGCCTACGTGCGGCGTGTCATCGTCAACGCCGCCATCAACCGGGCCCGCCGCCGGGCGATCCTCACCATCATCCCCATGCACAGCCCGCCGGAGACGGCGATCCGGGCGGGCGACCCCGACCTGTTCCAGGTGCTCATGGACGCGCTGCGTGCGCTGCCGCCCCGCCAGCGTGCGGTGATCGTCCTGCGGTACTGGGAGGACCTCACCGAGACGCAGACCGCCGAGGCGCTCGGATGCTCGGTCGGCACGGTCAAGAGTCAGGCGTCGAAGGCCATGGCCAAGCTCCGTTCGGCGCTCGGCCGGGAAACACTGGAAGGAGCGATCACCGATGCCCACGCTTGAGGAGGAGATCCGCCGGCTCATGGCGGAGGGGACGGCGGAGCTGCGGGCCGCGCCCGACCTGACGGAGCGGGTGGTGTGGTCCGCCGGGGCGAAGAGGCGGCGCCGGGTCAGGGTCGCGGTGGTGGCCGCGATGGCGGCCGCGTGCGTGGCCGCCGTTCCGGCCGTACTCTCTTTCAGCATCGGTACGGCGCCCATGGCCGGTACATTCGCCACGACACCGGAGCCACCCGCCATCGACGACACCCCGCCCGAGCCGTCGGACCCGCCGAGCCTCGGGGACCTGGGCGACGGGAGGGAGTTCGGGCGGGTGAAGGTGGGATACCTGCCCGGCGGGCTGGAGTGGTCGGGGCGGTCGGTGGACCTGGGCGACACCTACCTGGTCTCGTACGTCCACCCGGGCGACGAGAAGGGCTCCTACCAGGTCGAGATCATGGTGCACGAGGGGGCCGCCGTCCACGAGGCCGAAGGCCGGATCGCCGCCCATCGCGACGAAGCGGACGGCGAGGAGGTGACCGTGGGCGGCCGGAGCGGCTATCTGGTCGTGCAGCACGTGGGCGAGGACGGCATGAAGGGCAGCCCCACCCTGTTCCTGCGGACGGCCGACGGACAGCTGGCCGAGATCGTCTTCAGCCCGGTGTACGCCGCGGAGTACGACGGCACCGAGGCGGTCGACGCCGAACTGCTGCGGATCGGGCAAGGGCTCACCTCCACGATGTGAGAGCTTCATGATCAGCGGTAGGCGCTGGCCTGGAGGGTGTAGAGCTCGGCGTAGAGGCCGTTGTGGGTCATGAGGGTGTCGTGGT
>NZ_BAAAMU010000256.1:0-4813 GCF_039529435.1 Nonomuraea maheshkhaliensis | reverse complement strand
GTTTGGAGCGTGGGGTTGATCTGGTCGTCGCGTTGCTGGGGGTGTTGAAGGCGGGTGGGGCTTATGTGGCGTTGGATCCGGTGTATGCGGGTGAGCGGTTGCGGTGGATGGTGGGGGATTCGGGTGCGGTGTTGGTGGTGGCGTCGTCGGTGACGGCGGGGGTTGTGGGGGATGTGGTTGATGTTGTGGTGCTGGATGATCCGGCGGTTGTGGCGGAGTTGGCTGTTCAGTCTGGGGAGTCTGTTGGGGTGGTGGTGTGGGGTGGTTGTGCGGCGTATGTGGTGTATACGTCGGGGTCGTTGGGGTGGCCGAAGGGTGTGGTGGTGGGGCATGCGGGTGTGGTGGGTTTGTGTGAGTGGTTGGGGCGGGTGGTGTTTGGGGGTTTGGGGGAGAGGTTGCGGGTGGGGTTGACGTCGTCGGTGTCGTTTGATGCGTCGTGGAATCAGTTGGGTGGGTTGTTTGTGGGTCATGAGTTGCATGTGGTGGATGGTGAGTCGTGGGTGGATGCGGGTCGGTTTGTGGAGTGGGTGGCGGAGGGTGGTCTGGATTTTGTGGAGGTGACGCCGTCGTATTTGGAGGTGCTGGTGGGGGAGGGGTTGTTGGAGCGGGGTGGGCTCAGGTTGGTGGGTGTGGGTGGTGAGGCGGTGTCGCAGGGGTTGTGGGACGGGTTGTCCGCTGCTCAGGTGGAGGGGTTCAATTTTTATGGTCCGAGTGAGTGCACGGTGGATGTGGCGGTGGCGCGGATCGGTGGTGTGAGTCCGGTGGTGGGTGGGCCGGTGGCGAACGCGCGCGTGTTTGTGCTGGATGAGTTTCTGCGTCCGGTGCCGGTGGGTGTGGTGGGGGAGTTGTATGTGGCAGGTGGTGGGGTGGCGCGGGGGTATGTGGGCCGGGCTGGGTTGACGGGTGAGCGGTTTGTGGCGTGTCCGTTCGTGGTGGGTGAGCGGATGTATCGGACCGGGGATCGGGTGCGGTGGACGTCCGAGGGTGAGTTGGTGTTCCTGGGTCGAGTCGATGACCAGGTGAAGATCCGCGGCTTCCGCATCGAACCCGGCGAGGTCAGCGCGGTGCTGGCGGACTGTCCTGGAGTGCGGCAGGTCGCGGTGATCGCGCGGGAGGACACACCGGGAGACAAGCGGCTGGTGGCCTACGTGGTGCCCGGTGACGAGCCGCCCGGTGCCGAGGCGGTGCGCGGGTACGCGGCGGAGCGGCTGCCCGAGTACATGGTGCCGTCGGCCGTGGTGGTGCTCGACGCGCTGCCACGCACGGCCAACGGCAAGCTCGACCGCGCCGCCCTGCCCGCCCCCGAATACACCGCCGGCACCGGCAGAGGGCCCGCCGACGCCCGCGAGGAGATGGTGTGCGCGGCGTTCGCCGAGGTGCTCGGTGTCGAGAGCGTGGGCGTGGACGACGACTTCTTCGCCCTCGGCGGCCAGTCGCTGCTGGCCATCCGCGCGGTCGCCGCGCTGCGGGCGCGGGGCGTGTCGGTGTCGGTGCGCTCGTTCTTCCAGACGCCGACCCCGGCCGGGGTGGCCCGGTCGGTCGGCGAGACGGGGGTGGCGGTGCCGGACAACGCGATCCCGGCCGGCGCCACCGCGATCACTCCCGAGATGTTGCCGCTGGTCGAGCTGACGGCGGAGGAGATCGACCGGATCTCCGCCACGGTCGAGGGCGGCGCGGCCAACATCGCCGACATCTATCCCCTCGCGCCGTTGCAGGAAGGGCTGCTGTTCCACCACCTGCTCGCCGAGGACGGCCAGGACGCCTACGTGCAGCCCACCGTGGTCGAGTTCGACTCGCGGGACCGGCTGGACGCCTTCGCCGACGCCGTGCAGAAGGTGGTCGACCGGCACGACATCTACCGCACCTCCATCGTCTGGCAGGGGCTGCGCGAGCCGGTCCAGGCGGTGTGGCGGCGGGCGGTGCTCCCCGTGCGCGAGGTGACGCCCGGCCCAGGCACAGGCGATCTCGCCGAACGCCTGGTCGCGCATGTCGGCCGGACCATGGAACTCGGCCGCGCGCCGCTGATGGACATCCACGTCACGCCCGTCCCCGGCACCGCCCGATGGCTGGGGCTGGTGCGGGTGCATCACCTGGCGCAGGACCACACCGCGCTCGAAGTGGTGATCGACGAGGTGCGGGCGTTCCTCGCCGGACGCGGGGACGAGCTGCCCGAGCCGCTGCCCTTCCGTACGTTCGTGGCCCAGGCGCGCGGCGCCGTCGAGCGGGCCGAGCACGAACGCTACTTCGCCGACCTGCTCGGCGACGTCACCGAGCCGACCGCCCCCTACGGCGTGCTGGACGTGCGCGGTCACGGCACCGCCTCCGTACGCGAGATCGTGCCGTTCCCGCCGGAGCTGGAGCGGCGGGTGCGCGAGCTGTCGCGCCGGGCCGGCGCCAGCCCGGCGACGCTCCTGCACGTGGCCTGGGCCCGGCTGCTCTCCGTGCTGTCCGGGCGCGACGACGTGGTGTTCGGGTCGGTGCTGTTCGGCCGGATGAACGCGGGCACCGGCTCCGACCGGGTGCCGGGCCCGTACATGAACACCCTCCCGGTACGCGTCCGCACCGGCGGGACGGGCGTGCTCGAAGCGGTCGGGGCGATGCGCGGCCAGCTCGCCGAGCTCGTCCGGCACGAGCACGCGCCGCTGGCCGTCGCGCAGCAGGCGAGCGGCGTCACCGGGGACACGCCGCTGTTCACCGCCCTGTTCAACTACCGCCACAACAGCGGCCCATCGCGTGACGCGAACGACGCGATGGCGGGCATCACGCTGCGTTACTCCGAGGACCGCGACAACTACCCGCTCACCGTCAACGCCGATGACAGCGGCGACCGGCTCTCGCTGGCCGTGGACGCCGTCGCGCCGATCGACCCGCGCGCCGTCGGCACGCTGCTGCGCACCACCACCGGCAACCTGCTCTCCGCACTCGAAGCGGCCCTGGACGGCGGCCATGACCTGCCGCTGAGCGCCGTGGACGTGCTGGACCAGGCCGAACGCGAGCGGGTGCTGGACGCCTGGAACGACACCGACGTCCCGGTCCGCCCCGCGACGGTGACGGAGCTGTTCGAGGCGCAGGCGGCGCGGACTCCGGACGCGGTCGCGGTGAGCTGCGGCGCGGACGCCGTCACGTACGCGGAGCTGAACGAACGGGCCAACCGGCTCGCCCGGCTGCTGGCGGGGCGCGGCGTGGGGCCTGAGTCGGTGGTCGCGCTGGTGCTGGAGCGCGGCGTGGAGCTGATGGCCGCGGTGCTCGGCGTGCTGAAGGCCGGGGGCGCGTACCTGCCCGTGGACCCTGAGTACCCGGCGGGGCGGATCGCGTACATGATCGAGGACGCGGCGCCGGCCCTGGTGCTCGCCTCGACCACGACGGCCCGCACGGTGCCCGGCGCGGTCGCGGAACCGGACGGGACAGGACGTATGGCCCCCGGCGCGGTCGTGGACTCGGGCGGGACTGCCCGCACGGCGCCCGGACTGGTCGTCCTCAACTCGGACGCGACCGTCGCGGAGCTGCGGGGGCTGTCCGGTGGGGATCCGGGGACGCCGGTGCTGCCCGGACACCCGGCGTACGTGATCTACACCTCCGGCTCGACCGGCCGGCCCAAGGGCGTGGTCCTCACCCACGAGGGGTTCGCCAACACGGCGCACGCGCTCGCCCGCCGCTACCCGACCGAGGTCGGCCCGGGGTCGCGGATGTTGCAGTTCGCGTCCGTCAGTTTCGACATGTTCTGCTCCGAATGGGCGCTGGCCCTGCCCGCCGGCGCCACCCTCGTCGTCGTGCCCCCGCACCGGCGGCTCGGCGCGGAGCTGGCGGCGTTCATCGCCGGCGAGGGGATCACGCACGCCGCCTTCCCGCCCGCCGTGCTCGCGGGCCTCGACGAGGGGGACATCCCCGCCGGCGTCGTCATCGACGTGGGCGGCGAGGCGCTGGAGGCCGAGCTGGTCGAGCGGTGGGCACCGGGCCGGGAGCTGTTCAACTCCTACGGCCCCACGGAGACCACCGTGGACGCCGCGGTGTGGCGGTGCCGGGCGGGCGCGAGCGACGTGCCGATCGGCACGCCCATCGCCAACACGCAGGTGTACGTCGTGGACGAGCGCCTGGCGCCGGTGCCGGTGGGCGTGGCGGGCGAGCTGTACGTGGCGGGCGCCGGGCTGGCGCGCGGCTACCTGGGACGGCCGGGGCTGAGCGCGGAACGCTTCGTCGCCGACCCGTTCGGGCCCGCGGGCACGCGGATGTACCGGACCGGCGACCGGGTGCGCTGGAACGCCGAGGGCGAGCTGGTGTTCGCCGGGCGGGTGGACGACCAGGTGAAGATCCGCGGCTTCCGGATCGAGCCGGGCGAGGTACGGGCCGTGCTCGCCGCCCATCCGCTGGTCGAGCAGGCCGCGGTGGTGGCCCGCGAGGACACGCCCGGTGACGTCCGTTTGGTCGCCTACGTCGTCCCCGCCCCCGCGCGGGGCGATAGGGACGCAGCCGCGAACCCCGATGCGTCCGGCCCCGCAAGGGCCGGTGCGGGCGCGTCCCGACAGGCCGGCACGGGCGGGCTCGGCGCCGTGCTGCGGGAGTACGCGGCCGAGCGGCTGCCCGGGCACATGGTGCCGTCGGCGGTGGTGACCATGGACGAGCTGCCGCTGACCGTCAACGGCAAGCTCGACCGCCGCGCCCTGCCCGTTCCCGACCACACGGCAGGCCCCGCCACCCGGGCGGCCACCCCGCAGGAGGAGATCCTGTGCGGCCTGTTCGCCCAGGTGCTCGGCCTCGGCGGCGTCGGCGTGGACGACGACTTCTTCGCCCTCGGCGGCCACTCGCTGCTGGCGGT
>NZ_BAAAMU010000255.1:0-4895 GCF_039529435.1 Nonomuraea maheshkhaliensis | reverse complement strand
GCACCCGCCGGCCGAGCAGCCGTCCCGCGGCCACGATCACGGTCGCGGGGAAGACCAGCACCGCCAGGACGAGCCAGGCGACCGGCACCGCCGCCGCCCACACCCATGACGCCCCGGCGGGTACGTCCGTCAGCTCCGGCTCCCCGTTGACCACGACGAGCCCGTCCTTCACCGCGACGACCAGGACGAGCGTGGCGAGCAGGCTCAGTGGCACGAGCACGAGCGCGCTCGGCGCCAGCAGGGGCACCAGGTGGCGGGCGGCGTCACCGTAGCTCCGGCGCAGCACGCCGAAGCGCGCCAGCCGTTCCATGAGCTCGTCGCGTTCCACGGGCCGACTGTGACAAATGTCCGTTCAGGCCCGCCGTTCACCTGACAGAAATGGTCTAGGACGGGGCGAAGAGGTCAGGTGCCAGGCGGGACGTTCCGTGCACCCGGACGAAGGAGCCGCGTTCCGGTCGGGGCGTTCCGGGTGCCTAGCATGATTCACATGCATCGCACCCGTGTGTACGCCCTCCTGCTCGACACCCCCGCACCCGAGGCCGAGGCGGCCGTCGCCTTCTGGGCCGCGGCGCTGGGGGCCACCGCCCGCCCGCTGCCCGACGCGGAGCAGTTCATCTCCCTGCACGGCGCCCTGCCCGAGGTCGCCCCGCACGTGGCCGTGCAGTCGATGGACGACGGCGCGCCGCGCATGCACGTGGACATCGAGACCGACGACGTCGAGGCGGAGACCAGGCGCCTGATCGAGCTGGGCGCGAGCGAGGTGGGGCGGTGGCAGGAGTGCCGCACGCTGCGTACGCCCGGCGGTCACGTCATGTGCGTGCTGCCCGTGGAGAGTGACGCCGCGCTGTTCGACGCGGAGGCCAAGACCTGGCCCTGAGCCCGTAGAAGGGGCCGAAAGTCCGCCGCGAGCGCCTCCTGGCTCGCGCCCCAGGAGGCGAGCAGGCGCACGTTGTGCGCGCTCCAGCGAGTGCGGACCTCCTCGCTGCGGGTCGACGGCTCACCGACGAGGTCGTGCAGCTCCTTGTCGTGGGGGTTGCGGCCGGCGTCGGCGCGCAGGAACCCTTCGCCACCTCCGACAGCACCTGCGCGAACTGCCGCAACGGCTTCCCGTCCAGTTGCCTGAACCGCGAGTTCACGAGCACCTGCCAGGCCGAGTACGTGCGCATCCCCCCAGGCCCAGGGCACCCTCGTCGCCACCGCCGAGGTGCCGGACGGGAACCTGTGGCCGAGCCTGCTGGCCGTCTCCGACGTCATGGGCACCGGCTGGTGGGCCGCCCACGCCGCCGAGGTCACCCCGGGCAGCACGGCCCTGGTGGTCGGCGACGGCGCGGTGGCCCCGCCCCAGTGCGCCGCCACCTGCCGGACCTGATCGAGCGCGTACTGAGCGGCCGGATCGAGCCCGGCCGGGTCTTCGACCTCACGCTGCCGCTGGAGCGGGTCGCCGAGGGCTACCGGGCCATGGACGAGCGCCGCGCCATCAAGACCCTGCTCAAGCCCTGACCTGGCGCCCCGAGCCCACCGCGCGAAGTGCCCGCTGAGTGTCCGGTTACTGCCCTGTCTCCCTTGATGCCTGGCTCCTCACAATCATGCCGTGAACCTCCAGCGAACATTCCGCTTCTTATCCCTCACTCTCCTGTCTTTATCACTGCTCTGGGCCGGGACGATCCCGGCCCAGGCGGTGCGCGGCGGCGGCCAGGTCGCCGACGGCACCTGGGGTTTCGTGGCGAAGGTGAACGTCGGTGAGTTGCACGGGTGCACCGGCGCCCTGGTCAGCTCGCAGTACGTGATCACCGCCACGAGCTGTCTCGCCGCCGCGGGGCAGTCCGTCACGACCGGCAGGCCGAAGGTGGCGACGACCGTGACCGTCGGCAGGACGGACCTGCTCGGCACGGGCGGCCGGGTGCTGCCCGTGGAGTGGATCCACCCGCACCGCGACCGGGACGTGGTGCTGGTCCGGCTGGCGTTGCGGGTGCTCGGCGTCGCCCCCGTCGTGGTCAGCGCGACCGCACCCGCCGAAGGGGACGCGTTGCAGGTCGCCGGCTTCGGCAGGACGGCGCAGGAGTGGGCGCCGCGCCGGCTGCACGCCGCGCCGGTCGTGGCCGGGGCGGTGACGGCGGACTCGTTCGGCTGGACCGGCGCCGACGCGGGCGACGTGAGCGCCTGCCAGGGCGACGCGGGCGCCCCGGTCTTCCGTACGAGCGGCGGCGCCCCCGAGCTCGTCGGGCTCGGCATCGGCGCGGGCCAGGGCGGATGCCTCGGTGCGGCCGACGACGGGCCGCGCGGTGCCGACGCGGTGCGCGTGGACGACCTGGCGAACTGGGTCCGCCTCGTCGCGGGCGAGCCCACGGGGGATTTCCGCGCGTACGGGAACCACTCCACCGGGATCGGCGGCTATGACCTGGCGGACGCCAGGGACCAGGTGGTGGCGTTCGACTACGAGCACACGGGCAAGCTCGATCACCTGCTGCTGTACCGCCCGGGCGGGGAGCGCGTCTCCATCGTCAAGCAGGGCGCGGACGGCGCCTACACCCCGGTCTTCTCCTCGACCACGGGGATCGGCGGCTACGACCTGAAGAGGGCGGCCGACCGGATCATCGCCTTCGACTACGAGAGTTCCGGCAAGCTGGACCACCTGCTGCTGTACCGGCCGGGGGTCGGGACGGTGCACATCCTCAAGCACGGCAGCGGAAACACGTTCACCCCGGTCTACGCCTCCACCGACGCCGGGATCGGCGGCTACACCATGAAGGACGCCAGGGATCAGGTGGTGGCGTTCGACTACGAGCACACGGGCAAGCTCGATCACCTGCTGCTCTACCGCCCTGGCGCGGAGACGGTCTCGATACTCAAGCACGGCGCGGGGAACTCGTTCAGCGCGGTGCTGAACAGGACGACCGGGATCGGCGGCTATGACCTGAAGAGCGCGGCGGACCGGATCATCGCCTTCGACTACGAGGGCTCGGGCAAGCTCGATCATCTGGTGGCCTACCGTCCTGGCACGGGAACCCTCTGGATTCTCAAGCACGGCGCGGGAGACGCGTTCAGCGCGGTGTTCCACAGCTCGACCGGCATCGGCGGCTACAACCTGGCGGACGTACGGGACCAGGTGGTGGCCTACGACTACGAGCACACGGGCAAACTCGATCATCTCGTGCTTTATCGTCCGGGCGCGCAGACCGCCTGGATTCTCAAGCACGGCGCGGGGAACGCGTTCAGCGCGGTGTTCCACAGCTCGGCCGGCATCGGCGGCTACGACCTGAAGAGCGGGGCCGACCGCGTCATCGCCTGGGACCACCGGCATTCCGGCGGGCCGGGCTACCTGTTCCTCTACCGGCCGGGCAGCCAGATCGCGTGGATCCTGGGCCGCGCCTACGGGCCCGCGGTGCCGGCCAACGTCACCGTGCAGCCCGTCGTCCGCCCGGACTCCATCCTGGAGAAGTTCGCCTATCCCGTGCACTACCGGCACGAGTTCGCCGGCACCTCAGGGCAGGCCGACTGGGGCACGGAAGCGGCCGAGGCGAAGAACTTCGAGCTGGTCTCCGGGAACGGCGGGCTCATCTGGGTCTCGTGCACCGCGTCCGCGGAGAACGGGGTCGGCGTGATCAAGGTCTTCCCCGGCCTGCTGAACGGCCAGACCGAGATCGGCGAGCCGCATCTCGGCGTGACGGCGGTGTGCTTCAAGGTCCTCGCGCCCACGGGGTACGTGAAGCTCCGCATCCCGAACGTCTACGAGGTCCAGGGCGACAGCCGTTCACCGGGAGCCGGTCACGACGTGGACGCGACGGTGGTGAACGTGTCCTCCGGCACGGAGCGGACCAAGCGCGTCGAGCGCGACGAGAGCGAGCAGTTCGGACGTACGGACACGACCTGCGATGAGGGTCATCCGGATTATCCCGACAACTGCCGGGAGACCCTGCTGGAGCTGCGGGTCGTCAACTGATCACCGGCCGGTCGGCCTGCCAGGCCGGCCGGCCTGTTCCTCTCTGAAGCATCGACCGAAACGGTGGAAATGCGATGCGTGCGTTATGTGACAGGGCTCCCTGGAAGACGGCCGGCGTCGTCGGAGCCGTGCTCTCGCTGCTCCTCATGGGCGCCCCGATCGGCGAGGTACGGGCCGCGACGGCGGCCGATCCCCCCGCCGCGCCGGCCTGCGAACGCCAGGTGGTCCTGGAAGCCTGGGTCACGGGCGGCGTGAACGGCCGCCCGGCCGCCGAGCAGGCGCTGCTCGGGGACGAGGCGGCGATCTGCGCCTTTCTCACCCAGTTGCCGCGCCTCACGGCGCAGGACGAGCGCGAGCAGGCCGGCCGGATCAAGGCACGCGGGGGACCCGACGTGTCCGCCGCCGCCAACGCCGCCCTGATCTCGGACGACCCCGGCGCCGTGGCGAAGTTCCTGGACGGCGGCTGGGCGCGGGCCAGGGAGATCGACCTGCGTGCCAGTGTGAACGAGATGAAGGCGGCCGGTGGGCCCGAGGTCAAGGCCGCCGCGAACGCGGTGCTGCGTGACGGGGACGCCGCGGAGCTGGGGACGTTCATCGAGTCGGGCTGGCGGGTGCCGTACCGGCTGGATCTGCGCGCGGTCGTCAACCGCGCGATGGCGGACGGCGGCCCCGAGGTGCAGGCCGCGGCGAACCGGGCGCTCCAGGACGGCAGCCTGGAGATGCAGGAGCGGTTCGTCGCGATCGACTGGGGGGTGGCCCAGGCCCGCGACAACGAGAACCAGACGCTGAACGACCTGCGGGCCAGCGCCGCGGAGGCGACGCGCCGCGCGGCCTTGGAGTCGATCTCGGCGGTGGCGCAGTCGGAGCGGGCGAAGGCGGAGTCCGAGGCGGCCATGCGGGACGCGCAGGAGGCGCAGCGCCTGGCCGGGCTGGCCGGGCTGGAGTCGGCGGAGGC
>NZ_BAAAMU010000254.1:0-5037 GCF_039529435.1 Nonomuraea maheshkhaliensis | reverse complement strand
GACGCCCCCGACGGGCGGCCCTTCGGCGGCCAGCCGCGGCGCCGCCCCCCGCTCGCGCGCCCCGGCCGGGGGCAGCGTGGGCAGCGCGGCGGCGACCACGTCGGCGACGGGCGAGCGTTCCTCGCGCAGCGCGGCGTGCAGCACCTCCACGCCCGCCCGGTGCTCCCGCAGCAGCCGCCCCGCTTCGCGGACGGCGCCGCGCGCCGACAGCTCGCACACGACGGCCAGGTGGTCGGGCAGCTCGCCGCCGGCGAGCTCGAAGCCGGCCGCCTTCAGCGCGTGCCGGAAGCGCAGCAGCGCGGCGCCGCGCCTGCGCGTGTCGCCGTAGGCGTAGTAGGTGAGGTACGGGCAGCAGCGCCGCTTGAGGTCGAACGTGGCCACGTAGTGCGCGGCGAGCTCGGCCGGAGACGTGGCGGCGACGTGGGCGAGGAAGGCCGACAGCCGCTCGCGCGCCGCGCCCGCCGGCAGCCCGGCCACCTCCTCGCGTAGCAGGCCGAGCCCGTCGTGGAGCCGTTCGTCGGGGTAGCCCAGCAGCACCGAGGCCACCAGGTGGACGGTTCGCACGCTCATTTCCTCCTCCTGGGGAACAGACCGTCCGGGATGCCCTTGCCGTCCCAGTTGAGCAGGTTGACCCGGCCGCGCAGCTCGTCGGCGTCGTCGAGGTGCTCGCCGGTCTGGCGTTCGCGCAGGGCGTGGAAGTTCTCCACCGCCACCGGGGCGGGCCGGCCGGACGCCTCGCCGAACGGCCCCCGCATGCCGGGGCCGCCGTCGTAGTCGAGGCTGCACCCCAGCTCCTCCAGCCGGGCGCCCTGCTCGGCGTGGGCCTTGGGGATCACGTACCGCTCGGCGTAGGGGGCCAGGGCCAGCAGCCGGTGCATGCCCTCGACCTGCGCGCCGCTCAGGCCGGCGGCGGTGGCGATCGACTCGTCCGGCTCCCGGCCGAGATTGAGCCGGCGCATGTACGAGCGCATCGCGGCCAGCCGGCGCAGCACCGCCCGCACCGGCTCCGGGTCGCCGGCGGTGAACAGCTCGGCGAGGTATTCGACGGGGATGCGCAGCGCGTCGATGGCGCCGAACAGGTTGCCCGCGTCCTCGCCGTCGTGCCCGGTCTTCGCCAGCACGTCCACCACGGGGGACAGGGGCGGGATGTACCAGACCATGGGCATCGTCCGGTATTCCGGGTGCAGCGGCAGCGCCACGCCGTACTCGAAGATCAGCCGGTGCACCGGGGACTCGCGCGCGGCGTCGAGCCAGTCGTCGGGGATGCCGCAGGCGCGGGCGGCGGCGATCACGCCGGGGTCGTGCGGGTCGAGCAGGACGCTCTTCTGCGCCTCGTACAGGTCCCGCTCGGAGGGCGTGGCGGCGGCTTCGGCGACGCGGTCGGCGTCGTACAGGACGAGCCCGAGATAGCGCAGCCGCCCCACGCACGTCTCCGAGCAGACGGTCGGGATGCCGACCTCCACCCGCGGGTAGCAGAACGTGCACTTCTCGGCCTTGCCGGTCTTGTGGTTGAAGTACACCTTCTTGTACGGGCACCCCGTCACGCACATGCGCCAGCCCCGGCACCGGTCCTGGTCCACCAGCACGATGCCGTCCTCCGAGCGCTTGTACAGCGCCCCCGACGGGCAGGAGGCCACGCACGACGGGTTGAGGCAGTGCTCGCAGATGCGCGGCAGGTAGAACATGAACGCCCGCTCGAACTCCAGCTTCACCTGCTCCGACACCTTGCGCAGCACCGGGTCGGGGGAGGGGTCGCCGGCCAGGTCGTCGTCCCAGTTCGCGCTCCAGCCGATCTTCATGGGCCGGCCGGTGATGAGCGAGCGGGGCCGCGCCACCGGGGTGTCGGCCTGCATCGGCGCGGAGAACAGCCGGTCGTAGTCGTACGTCCAGGGCTCGTAGTAGTCCTGGATGGAGGGCATGAGCGGATTGGCGAAGATGGAGAGAAGCTTCCTGACCCGGCCGCCCGCCTTCAGCTTGAGCCGGCCGCGCCGGTTCAGCTCCCAGCCGCCGCGCCACCGGTCCTGGTCCTGGTACGTACGGGGGTAGCCCTGGCCGGGGCGGGTCTCGACGTTGTTGAACCAGACGTACTCGGTGCCGGCCCGGTTGGTCCACGCCTGCTTGCAGGTGACCGAGCAGGTGTGGCAGCCGATGCACTTGTCCAGGTTCATCACCATGGCCAGTTGTGCCATCACGCGCATCAGTAGTCGACCTCCTGGCCGCGGCGGCGGATCACGGTGACCTCGTCGCGCTGGTTCCCGGTGGGCCCCAGATAGTTGAAGGCGAAGCTGAGCTGGGCGTAGCCGCCGATCAGATGGGTGGGCTTGACCAGCAGCCGGGTCAGGGAGTTGTGGATGCCGCCGCGCAGACCGGAGATCTCGCTCTTGGGCACGTCCACCACCCGTTCCTGGGCGTGGTACATGTACACCGTGCCCTCGGGCATGCGGTGCGAGACGACCGCGCGGGCCACCACGACGCCGTTGCGGTTGACCGCCTCCACCCAGTCGTTGTCGGCGATCCCCGCCTTCGCGGCGTCGGCCGGGCTCATCCAGATGGTCGGGCCGCCGCGCGACAGGGTGAGCATGAGCAGGTTGTCCTGATATTCGGAGTGGATGGACCACTTGGAGTGCGGGGTGAGGTAGCGCACGGTGATGCCGCTTTCGAAGGACTCGCCGACCCCCGGCTCGCCGAACAGCGCGGTCATGTTCAGCGGCGGCCGGTAGACCGGCAGCGCCTCGCCCGCCTCGTGCATCCAGTCGTGATCGAGGTAGAAGTGCTGGCGGCCGGTGAGGGTGTGCCACGGTTTGCGGTGTTCCACGTTGATGGTGAACGGCGAGTAGCGGCGCCCGCCGCTCTCGCTGCCCGACCACTCCGGCGAGGTGCCCACCGGCACCGGCCTGGCCTGGGTGTCGGCGAAGGTGATCCGCTGGTGCTCGTCGGCCAGGCCGTCGAACGACGTCCCGGTCCTGCGGCCCAGCGTGGTGAAGCCCTGCGCGGCCAGGCGCCCGTTGGTGGTGCCCGACAGCGCCAGGATGGCCTCGCACAGGTCGCGGTCTCTGGCCAGCGACGGGCGGCCGTCCCGGGTGCCGTTCATCCGGGCCAGCCGCTCGATCTCGCCGGACACGTCGAACGTCAGGCCCTTGGTGGTGGCGCCGAGCCGCTCCAGCAGCGGGCCGAGCGCGGCCAGCTTCTCCGCCACCGCCGCGTAGTCGCGCTCCACGGCGACGATCTTGGGGAAGTCGCGGCCTGGCACGGGCGTGCGTCCCGCCGTGCGCCAGTCGTGCACCCGGCCGTGCGGGGTGGCCAGCTCGTCGGCGGTGTCGTGCAGCAGCGGGACCGCGACCAGATCTTTCCGCGTGCCGAGGTGCGTCGCGGCCAGCTCGCTGAACGCCCGCGCGATGGCGTGGAAGGCGGCGAAGTCGGTACGGGTCTGCCACGGCGGGTCGATGGCGGGGGTGAAGGCGTGCACGAACGGGTGCATGTCGGTCGAGGACAGATCGTGCTTCTCGTACCAGGTGGCGGCCGGCAGCACGATGTCGGAGAACAGCGTCGTGGACGTCATCCGGAAGTCCAGCGACAGCAGCAGGTCCAGCTTGCCCTGGGGTGCCTCCTCCGGCCAGGCCACGCCTTCCGGCCGCCGGCCCGGCGCGGCCTCCTCCGCGCGTACGGCGGAGTCCGTGCCCAGCAGGTGACGCAGGAAGTACTCGTTGCCCTTGGCCGAGGATCCGAGCAGGTTCGCGCGCCACACGGTCAGCACGCGCGGCCAGTTCGCCGGCGCGTCCGGATCCTCGCAGGCGAAGCCGAGCCGTCCCGCCGCGACCTGCTCGGCGACGTACGTTCCCGGGTCGGCGCCCGCCTCGTCGGCCAGGTCGAGGGGGTTGCGGTCGAACGTCGGGTACGACGGCATCCAGCCCAGCCGGGCCGACTGCGCCAGCAGGTCGGCGGTGGCCTTGCCGGCGAAGGCGCCGTCGCCGAGGGGTGAGGAGACGACGTCCGCGCTGTAGGTGTCGTAACGCCACTGGTCGGTGTGCAGGTACCAGTAGGCGGTGCCGATCATCTGCCGGGGCGGGCGCGCCCAGTCCAGCCCGAAGGCGAGCTGCGCCCATCCGGTGATCGGCCGGCACTTCTCCTGGCCGACGTAGTGGGCCCAGCCGCCCCCGTTCACGCCCTGGCAGCCGGTCAGCGTGGTCAGCGCCAGCATCGCCCGGTAGATCGTGTCGGAGTGGAACCAGTGGTTCGTCCCCGCCCCCATGACGATCATCGAGCGGCCGCCCGACTCCTCCGCGTTCGTGGCGAACTCGCGGGCGATCCGGGCCGCCGCCACGGCGGGCACGCCGGTGATCGCCTCCTGCCAGGCAGGCGTGTACGGCTCGGCCGCGTCGTCGTACCCCGACGGCCACCGCCCCGGCAGCCCGTCGCGGGCCACCCCGTACTGGGCCAGCATCAGGTCGAACACCGTGGTCACCAGGTGGCCGCCCACCCGGCGCACCGGCACGCCCCGCTCCAGGACGCCGTCCGCGTCGAAGCGCGGCAGCGCCACCGCGACCGCCTCGTCTCCGAGGAGGCTCAGCAGCGGATCGACCTCGCCCAGGTCGAGGTTCCACCGGCCCTGCCCCTGCTCGGAGTGGCGGAAGGCGAGCGAGCCGTTCGGCACGACCGGCTCGCCGGTCCGCGCGTCCAGCAGCACGGTGGCGAACGCACTCCCCTGCTCGTCGAGGTCGGCCGCCGTGAGGAACTTGTCCGGCACGTACGACCCGTCCCGCTCCCGCAGCCGCACCAGGAACGGCAGGTCCGTGAAGCGCTTGACGTAGTCGGTGAACCGCGGGGTGTCCCGGCCGGCGAAGAACTCCTTGAGGATCACGTGCCCCATCGCCATGGCCAGCGCGCCGTCCGTGCCCGGATGCGGGGCCAGGAACTCGTCGGCGAACTTGGCCGCGTCGTTGTAGTCGGGGGCGAGCACCACGACCTTCTGGCCCCGGTAACGTGCCTCGGCCATCCAGTGCGCGTCGGGCGTGCGGGTGACCGGCACGTTCGAGCCCC
>NZ_BAAAMU010000253.1:0-5080 GCF_039529435.1 Nonomuraea maheshkhaliensis | reverse complement strand
CTCCTGGCGGACCTGGCCGCCGCCTTCCGCGGACGGCGCCGCCGGCGGCTGCGTTACCGGGGGCGCGACGGGGGCGGCGGGGTCACGGGCCGCGAGGTCGAGCCGCACCGGCTCGCGCACACGCCGCGGCGCTGGTACCTGCTCGCCTGGGACGTCGGCAAGGACGACTGGCGCACGTTCCGGGTGGACCGGATCGAGGGGCCGCTGGGCCTGCCCGGAGCCCGGTTCACGCCCCGGCCGCTGCCGCAGGACGACGTGGCCGCGTACGTGTCGCGCTCCATCACCTCGGCCCCCTACCGCTACCGGGCCCGCATCCTCTTCCACGCGCCGCTGGCTTCGGTCGCGCCGCGCACCTCGCCCGGCGCGGGGCGGCTGGAGGCCGTGGACGAGCGCACGTGCCTGTTCCTGGCGGGCTCCGACTCGCTCGACGACCTGGCCGTCTACGTCGCGACGAAGGGGTTCGACTTCGAGGTGCTGGAGCCGGCGGAGCTGGTCCCGGTGCTACGCGCCCTCTCCGGCCGCCTCGCGCGGGCCGCGGGAACGGGGGAGCGGTGAGGTGGCACGGGACATGAACCGGAGCGATGTGATGGGTTTTGTGGCACTCTGAAGGCCATGTCCGCTGAGCCCGCTGTGCCGCTGTCTCTGCCCATGACCGTGGACGAGGCGGTCGCCGCCGAGCGATCCGGCCTGCGTCTCAAGTACCTGTACTTCTGGGGTCACCGGCCCTCCCGCGACGGAAGCGTGGGGCCCGGTTGCCTGAGCCAGTGGTGGCCGGTGACCTTCGCCGAGGACGGGCACACGTTCGCCTCCGCCGAGCACTACATGATGGCGCACAAGTCCTGGCTGTTCGGGGACGAGGCGACCGCGGCCGCGATCCTGGCCGCCGGGCATCCGGGCGAGGCCAAGACGCTCGGCCGCGGCGTACGGGACTTCGACGAGGCGGTGTGGGAGGAGCGCCGCTTCGACATCGTGGTGCGCGGGAACGTGGCCAAGTTCGGGCAGAACCCGTCACTGGCCGGCTACCTGCTGGGGACGGCCGGCCGCGTCCTGGTGGAGGCCAGCCCGCTGGACCGGGTGTGGGGCATCGGCCTGGCCGCCGACGACGAGCGTGCCGCCGCGCCGTCCGCCTGGAAGGGCCTCAATCTGCTCGGCTTCGCCCTGATGGCGGCCCGCACCACCCTCACCGCCGACCGCGACCGCTGACCCGCACGACTCCACCGTGCCGACCGCGCCGCCCTGCCCCAGTCCCGCGCCCGGATGCCGGTTCGCAGCCGGGTGGGGCGTCAGGACGGGAAACGCAGGTGGGTCGGTGGGACGTGGTCGGCCAGCCACACCCCGTTCGCGCTGCGCCGGAACGTGTGCCCGCCCCGGTGCAGCTCACCCGCCGCCACCACCAGCACCACGGGAACGCCGCGCCGAGCCCCCACCCGCATCGCCGTCTCCCGGTCGGGCGACAGGTGGACGTGGTGCCGGCTCATCGGGCGCAGCCCCTCCGCCTTGATCGCCGCCAGGAAGCGGCCGACGGTGCCGTGGTAGAGCACCTCGGGCGGCTCGACGGCGGGCAGGCCGAGGTCCACCGGCACCGAGTGCCCCTGGCTGGCCCTGATACGGCCGCCCTCGATCGTGTAGCGCCGCTTGTCGTTGGCCGCGACGACCTGCCGCAGCTCCTCCGCCGTGATCGTGAAGCCGTGCTCGGCGGCGGCGCGCAGCAGCTCGTCCACCTCGACCCAGCCGCCCTCGTCGAGGGTGAGGCCGATGCGCCGCGGGTCGTGCCGCAGGTGCCTGGCGAGGTATTTGGAGATGCGGATCATGCGCGGTTCGTCCATCACCGGCCATGCTGCCGTGCGCGAGGCACCCCCGCCAACCGAATGAGCCCCGTTTCCGCACTCTCGGGTCAGGCGCCGAAGCCGGTGTCTCGCGCGGCCCCGTCCTCGGTCAGGCGTCGAGGGCCGAGGTGAGGCGGCGGGCGAGGCCGGTGTTGCGGCGGTGGCCCAGCCGGTGCACCGCCAGCTCCAGCGCCTCCCGCTGCCCCACCAGCACCACCCAAGCCTTCGCCCTGGTCACCAGCGTGTAGAGCAGCTTGCGCCGCAGCATGACCCCGCCGGACTCGGCCACGATCGGCGCCACCACGAACGGGTATTCGCTGCCCTGCGACCGGTGCACGCTGATCGCGTAGGCGTGGGTCAGGTCGTCGAGCTCGTCGAAGGAGTAGGTCACGCTCTCGCCGTCGTCGGTCCGGAGCTCGACCACGCGCTCCTCGCGCACCACCGCCGTCACCGTGGCGGTCTCGCCGTTGAAGACGCCCTTGTCGTAGTTGTTGCGGATCGGCATGACGCGGTCGCCCACCCGGAACACCGACGACCCCGACCAGTGCTCGGGCTTGTCGTCGGCGGCCGGGTTGAGCTGGTCCTGGATGAGCCGGCCGAGCGCGGTGGCGCCGGTGTCGCCCTTGCGCATCGGGCACAGCACCTGCACCTGCCCCGGCTCGACGTTCTGCTTGCGCGGGATCGCCACCATCGCCAGGTGCGCCACCCGCCGCGCCACCTGCTCGGGGTCGTCGAGCTCCTCGAACCAGAACCCGCCGCCGCCCGGAGTCGAAGGCAGCCGGCCGGCCCGGATGCGGTGGGCGGCGTCGATGATGCCACTGCCGCCCGCCTGGCGGAAGACGTGGGTGAGCTGGACCCGGGGGATCGCCGGCACCCGCAGCAGGTCGGCCAGGACGTCGCCGGGGCCGATGCTGGGCAGCTGGTCGCTGTCGCCGATCAGGAGCAGGTGGCTGCCGGGGCGGACGGCGGCGGTCAGCCGGGTGGCCAGGTGCAGGTCGAGCATGGACGCCTCGTCGACCACGATCAGGTCGGCCTGCGCGGGCAGCTCGTCGAAGAGCGTCTCGGGATCGGGGTCGGGCTGCTGGGCGAGCATGCGGTGCACGGTCATCGCGGGCAGCCCGGTCAGCTCCGACAGCCGCTTGGCGGCCTTGCCCGTGGGAGCCGTGAGCGTCACCGTGCCGCCCGCCGCGCGCACGGTGGTCGCGATGGACTTGACCGTGTGGCTCTTGCCGCACCCGGGGCCGCCGGTGATGATCGAGACGGTGCTGGTCAGGGCCATGGTGAGCGCGGCGCGCTGGTCTTCGTGCAGGCCGGGATCCTCGCGGTAGGAGCGCAGCGGCAGCGTCGAGCGGGCCTCCATGAGCGCGGTGAGCTGGGCGGTGAGCGCCACCTCGCGGCTGTGCACGTGTTTCGCGTACGCCACCACCTGCCCGGGCTGGTCAGGGGCCGCCTCCAGGACCAGCCGCCGCTCGGCCGCCAGCGCGTCGACCATCGGCCGCACCAGCTCCTGGTCCTGCTCGATCAGCTCGGCCGCCTCCCTGACCAGGGCGGCGGCCGGTACGTAGCAGTGGCCGTCGCGGCTGCCGGCCGCCTCCAGCCGGTCGAGCAGCGCCGCCTTGACCCGCTGCGGGCTGCGCTCGGGCACCCCGGCCTGGAGGGCGATCCGGTCGGCGACCCGGAAGGCGACGCCCCTGACCCGGCCGATCAGCCGGTAGGGGTCGGTGGTCAGGACCTCGTCGGCGTCCTGCCCGAACACCTGGTAGATCTTCGCCGCGAGCAGCGGGCTGACGCCGAGTCCCTGCAGTGTCACCATCAGCGCCGCGATGGCCTTCTGCTCCTGCCACGCCTCGACGATCTGCCCCTGCCGCAGCGGCCCGATGTTGACGACCTCGGTGAGCCGCTCGGGCTCGCCGTCGATGACCTTGAGGGTGGCCTCGCCGAAATGGTCGACGATCGCGTATGCCAGCCTCGGCCCGATGCCTCTGATCAGCCCCGAGCCCAGATAGATGCGGATCGCCCGGACCGACGACGGCGTCACCCGCTCGCACCCGGTGACCGCGAACCGCCGCCCGAACCGCGCGTGCCGGCTCCAGTCGCCGAACAGCCGCAGCGTCTCGCCCGGCTGCGCCCCGGCCAGCGCCCGCCCGGTGGCCACGAAGTCGGGCTCGCCGTCGGCGCTCATGCGCGCGACGGTGTATTCGTCATCACGGACGTAGACGAGCTGTTCGACGGACGCCTCCACACGGCAGATCCAACCATCCGCGACCGACAAACGCCTCACAGGGCCACGAGAGCGCCCTGTCAGATCGGAGACGGCCCCAGGCGCGATCGCCGGCTCACAGCGCCGTCGGGTACGCCTCCGGCCCGACGTCCTCCGCGAGGGCGCGCAGGCATTCGCGGGCCAGCTGCAGCTCCTCGCGGACCTGCACCACCAGGACGAGCACGCCGCCGTCGCTGACCGGCCCGTCGTCGTGGCGGTTGCCCAGCACCGGCGGGCGCACGCCGAGCAGGCCGAGCCGCCGGCACACGGCCTCGCGCACCTCGGGCTGGTCCCAGCCGATCTCGCCGGTGAACACCAGCGCGTCGATCCGCCCGAGCGAGGTGGCCGCGGCGGCGATCTCCCGGCTGACCCGGTGGGCGAAGACCCGCAGCGCCAGCCCGGCCGCCGCGTCGCCGTCCCGCTCGGCGGCCACCAGCTCGCGGGTGTCCCCTGAGCGCCCGCCCGACAGCCCGAGCAGCCCGGAGCGGCGTTCCAGGCCCTCGGCCAGCTCCTCGGCCGTCAGCCCGCCGTACCGGAGCAGCCACAGCAGCATCCCGGGATCGACGCTGCCCGAGCGCTTGCTCATGGGCATGCCCTCCAGCGGCGTGAACCCCATCGAGGTGTCCAGGCTGCGCCCGCCCGACAGCGCGCACACCGAGCAGCCGCCGCCCAGATGGGTGATCAGCAGGTCCAGCTCGGCCACCGGGCGGCCGAGCAGCTCGGCGACCCGGTCGGCGGCCCAGGCATAGGAGAGCCCGTGGAAGCCGTGACGGCGCAGGCCGTGCCGCTCGCGCCACGCGCGCGGCAGCGGGTAGACGGCGGCCTCGTCCGGCAGCCCGGCGTGGAAGGCCGTGTCGGGGCAGATCACGTGCGGCACCGCGGGCAACTGCTCGCGGGCCGCCGCCAGCAGCGCCAGCGCCGGCGGCAGGTGCAGCGGTGCCAGGCCGGTCAGTCCGCGCAGCGCGCCTGCCGTCTCGTCGTCGGCGACCACGGG
>NZ_BAAAMU010000252.1:305-5159 GCF_039529435.1 Nonomuraea maheshkhaliensis | reverse complement strand
CGCTGGAAGTGGCCCCGTGAACGGTGTGCCGTGGGCGTCGTCTCGATTTCGCTACTGGACTATATGGTCCCGTTTTCTGCCGTCCAAATCGATCGTCGGGCTCAACCGGCGGGCGTTCCCGCCCGGCCGGCCCCGGCGAAGGTCACGCCGAGCCCCTTAAGCGCCGTCACGGCCTCCGCGTCGGCGGCGTCGTCGGTGGCCCACCACACATGGCCGTCGGGACGTACGAGCAGGACCGCGGCGGTCGTCCACGGCTGTTCGCCGGCGACCACGGAGAACCCCATCGCCGCCGCGAGAGCTCCGGCCTGCGCGCCCGGCGTGCCGAGCAGGACGGGACGGCCGGACTCCAGCAGCTCGAAGAGGCCAGGAACCCGCGTGCCGGCCAGGGGATGCCCGGCCGCCGGGTACGCCACGTCCAGCGCGGACAGTTTGCGGGCCAGCGCCAGCGAGAATTCGGGCACCGTCGCGATCAGCCCGTTCAGCAGTGAGCGCAGGGCGGCGCCGTCGGGCGTGGTCGCGGTGATCAGCGCCGACTGGGCGAGCGTGTGCTCCGCGAGCTGCTCGCCGATCGGATGGCGCTCGTCGTGGTAGCCGTCGAGCAGCGCGGGGTCCGCGTCTCCGCGGGCCACGGCGGCCAGCCGCCAGCCGAGGTTCATCGCGTCCTGCACGCCGACGTTGAGGCCGACGCCGCCCGCGGGCAGGTGCATGTGCGCCGCGTCGCCGGCGAGCAGGATCCGGCCCTCGCGGTACGTCCGCGCGACCCTCGTGGCGTTGCCGAACCGGGACAGCCAGCCGGGGTCGTGCATGCCGAAGTCGCTGCCCGCCACCCGGATCGAGGTCTCGCGCAGCGCCTCCAGCGTGAACGGGTCGGCCGCGCCGTTGTGGTGGGCGTCCACGCCGGCGATGCGGTGCCTGCCGTCGCGTACCGGAACGCTGATCAGGGCGCCGTGCTCGTTGTGGGCGCTGACCACGGCCGGATCCGTGAGCCGCACCTCGCCGACGTAGCCGTAGGACGTCGTGTCCGTGCCGGGGAACGCGATGCCCGCCGCCTTGCGGACCGTGCTGCCCGCGCCGTCCGCGCCCACGACGTAACGCGCGGTGCGGGTGTAGTCGCCGCGCGGCCCGCTCACGCGCAGGGTCACGCGCTCGTCGTCCTGGTCGAGCCCGGTGACGGCGTGGCCGTGCAGGATCCGCGCTCCCTTCGCGAGCGCGTGCTCCTCCAGCAGCTCCTCGGTGCGGACCTGGGGGATGGCGAGCATGAACGGGTACGGCGTGTCGAGCACGCTGAAGTCGAGGCGGCTCTCCAGCATGCCGAAGTGCCATTTCGGCACCGGGACCCCTTCGTCGAGGAAGCGCCGGGCCAGGCCGCGCATGGCCAGCACCTCGATCGTGCGCGGATGGACGCCCAGGGCCTTCGAGTGCGGGCTGCGTTCGGCCGCGCGTTCCAGGACCACGACCGAGACTCCCGCCAGTGCCAGCTCCGCCGCGACCCACAGCCCGACCGGCCCCGCGCCGACCACCACGACCGACTCTTCAATTGATTGTGTAGATTCACTATTCACAGTAGAGACCCTACAATGAATTGAGGAAGGTAGGATCCGGGCATGGGTGTGCGCGGCTACAAGTCACCGGTGCGGGCCAGGCATGCCGAGGACACGCGGCGATCCATCGTCGCGGCGGCGACGGCCCTGTTCACCGAGCAGGGTTACGCCAGGACGAGCGTCGCAGCCATCGCGGCCGCCGCCGGAGTCGCCGTCAACACCGTCTACACCAGCGTCGGCAACAAGTCCGCGCTGATCATGGCGATGTCCGAGGACGGCGCCGCGGACGCCGTGGCGGTGGAGACCGAGCGCAGGATCGGCGCGTGCTCCGATCCGCGCAAGATTCTGCGCATCCTGGCCGAGGGCACCGGGCAGGTGCGCAGGCGCCGCCAGGACGCGCTGGCGATCCTGCTCGACAACAGGAACGCCGACCCGGACGTGGCCGCCGCGGCCGAGGCGGCGGTCCGCGCGGTGCGGGACAGGCTCAAGGTCGCCGCCGCCCGCCTGATCGCCGTCGGCGGCCTGCGCGAGGGCCTCACCGCCAAGCAGGTCGAGCAGACGTTGTGGTTCTACTTCGGCTTCGAGGCTTGGCGGACCGTCCGAGACTTCGGCTGGAGCTGGAAGGACGCGACGGACTGGCTCGCCGAGCAGGCCACACGCGCACTGCTGCCCGCCGGCGGCTGACGGCTCGCGAGGGTCAACGGCAATTCCGCGCCCGCCGGGGACACGGCGGCGGACAAGCCGGAAGAGGCGGGGATTCGCGGTGCGCGAGGTCTTGGGGTCGGATTTGTCGGGACGATAGAGTCTGGCGGTGAAGCGGGGCCTGCGTCCGGGTTGAGGAGGGGATGTCCATCACGCCCTTGTCCCTGCCGCAGCCTCCCGCGCAGGCGCCGGAGTCCGGGCGAGACGCGTTGATCGTGTGCGAGAGCCTGGTGCGGATCTACCAGTCCGGGTCGGTCGAGGTGCAGGCACTGCAGGGGCTGGACCTGGTCGTGGACGGCGGGGAGATGGTGGCCGTCGTCGGCGCGTCCGGGTCGGGGAAGTCGACGTTGCTGTCCATCCTGGCCGGGGTCGACGCGCCCACCGCCGGTCGGGTGCGGGTCGATCGGTGGAACCTCCTGGACATGTCGCGGGCCGATCGGGTCCGCTACCGGCGGCACACCGTGGGACTCGTACGCCAGCAGACCGCCGCCAACCTCATCCCGTACCTGACCGCGCGCCAGATGGTCGACCTGCCGATGACGGCGGCCGGCACGCCCGGCCGGTTACGCCGCCAGCGCGCCGCCGAGCTGCTCGGCCTGCTCGGCGTCGCCGAGTGCGCCGAGCGGCGGCCCGCGCAGTTGTCCGGCGGGCAGCAGATGCGGGTGGCCATCGCGGTGGCCCTCGCCAACGAGCCCAGGGTGCTGCTGGCCGACGAGCCGACCGGGGAACTGGACAGCACCACGTCGGCCGCGGTGTTCGGGGTGTTGCGGGAGATCAACCGGCAGTTGGGCCTCACCGTCGTCGTCGTGACCCACGATCCCGCGGTCAGCGGTCAGGTGGAGCGGACGGTGGCGATTCGCGACGGGCGCACCAGCAGCGAGGTGCTGCGGCGTACCGCCACCGGGGACGACGGCGCGCAGCAGGTGATCGCCGAGGAGTACGCGGTGATGGACCGGGCGGGGCGGGTCCAGGTGCCGCGCGACTACCGGGAGGCGCTGGCGCTGACGCGACGGGTCCGGCTGGTGCTGGAGTCCGATCACGTTTCGATCCGTCCCGACGGCGGCGGGCCAGGATGACCGGTATGAACGGCGAACCCCTGGTCAGGGTGCGGGGCGTGCATCGCCGGTTCGGCAGCGGCGCGACCGCCGTGCACGCGTTGCGGGACGTGACGTTCGAGCTCGCGGCCGGCACCATGACCGCCCTCGTCGGGCGGTCCGGCTCAGGCAAGACGACGCTGCTCAACGTCATCGGCGGCCTGGACCGCCCGGACTCCGGCACAGTCCTCGTCGAGGGTACGGACGTCACCTCCCTCGACGAGGACGGCCTGTCCCTGTTACGGCGAGAGAAGGTCTCGTACGTCTTCCAGACCTTCGGCCTGATCCCGGTGCTGTCGGCCGCGGAGAACGTGGGCGCCCCGCTGCGGCTGGCCCGCGTACCCCCGGCGGAGCGGGAGCGGCGGGTCGCGCTGCTGCTGGAGCTGGTCGGACTGGCCGCCCACGCCGAGCAGCGGCCCGGTGAGCTGTCCGGCGGGCAGCAGCAGCGCGTGGCCATCGCGCGGGCGCTGGCCGCCTCGCCCCGGCTGCTGATCGCCGACGAGCCGACCGGGCAGCTCGACGCCGAGACCGGCCTGTCGGTGATGGCGCTGCTGCGCGGGGTGGTGGAGTCGGAAGGGGTGACGGCGCTGGTCTCCACGCATGACCCGACGATGCTCGCGCTGGCGGATCGAGTGATCCGCATCAACGACGGGCGGCTCGACGAGGATCCGGGGACGCGGCTCGACTCCGCCGGCCGGGGCGACTCGTGAGTCGTGAGAGCCGCCCGTGCTGAGGCTGGTCGCCCGGCGCGCCCGTGCGCAGTGGCCCCTGCTGGCGGCCCTCCTGGCCGTCGCCGTGGTCGGCCCCACGCTGCTCGGCACCTGCGCCCTCCTGCTCACCCGTACCGCCGAGCAGGCGCTGGAGACCGCCGCCTCCCGCGCCACTCCCGACCAGGTCGACGTCACCGCCTACACCGTCACCATCCGCGGCGAGCATGCCGGATCCGTCGCCGACGACACCCGCGCCGTGCTCACCTCGGCCCTCGCCCCGTTCGCGACGACGACGGCCGCGCGCGCGTCGTCCGTGATGCGGGCGTTCCCCGGCGCCGGTGCTCCGGCCGTGGCGTACCTGTCGGGGGTGGAGGACCTGCCGGCCCGCACCCAGCCGGCCGAAGGACGCCTGCCCAGGGCGGGCGCCGCGCGGGTGGAGTCGGTGGTGCTGGAGAGCACCGCGCGGCGGCTCGGCCTGACCGTCGGCAGCCGGGTCAGCCTCGGCAGGGAGCTGGCCGACGATCCCGACCTGGGGATCGAGGTGAGCGTGGTCGGGATCGTCCGCCCCCTGCCCGGCGCCGGCTGGGAGCGCGACCCCCTCGCCGCCGCCGGCCACGATCCGGCCTATCGCGACGGCCGCTCCGCACAGCCGGTGCACGCGTACGGGCCGTTCATCGTCGACCTCGCCGACCTGCTCGGCGGCGGCTCCACCCTCGACCGGCTGGAGATCACCGCCCGCCCCGACCTGTCCGCCCCCCACCGCCGCGACCTCCCCCCGCTCGACCCGCCGGGCGAAGCCCGCGCGGG
>NZ_BAAAMU010000252.1:0-295 GCF_039529435.1 Nonomuraea maheshkhaliensis | reverse complement strand
CCGACTGGAGATCCCCGCCCCCCCCCACCTGTCCGCCCCCGACCGCCGCGACCTCGACACCGTCACCCAGGCCGTGCTCGGGGCCGACCGCCGGCTGGGGGAGAAGCTCGGCGATCGGGTACGCATCCAGCGCGTCGCCTCCCGGCTGCCCGCGACGCTGCTGGCCGCGCACGATCAGCAGCGGGTCACCACGGCCGCCGTGCTCGCCGTCGCCGCCATCGGGCTCGTCCTGACCGCGACCGCCCTCGCCCTCGCCGGCCGGCTCAGCGCCGGTGTGCGCGGCGACGAGACCGCG
>NZ_BAAAMU010000251.1:0-5170 GCF_039529435.1 Nonomuraea maheshkhaliensis | reverse complement strand
GATCGAGGTCGCGATGACGTCGCAGGCGGCCATCGCCGTTCCGACGCCCGCCGGCGCGAGCCCGGCCCCCAGCGCCTCGGCGACCACGGCGAGGTCGAGCAGCCCGAGACCGAGGCCGCCGTCCGACGGCGCGGCCGTCACCCCGAGCCAGCCGAGGTCCGCCGCCGCGCGGCGCAGGCCGGCGTCGAGCCCCGCCGCTGGCGTGTCGGCGTACCGCGCCACACACGCCAGGTCCAGGTGGCGATCGAGCCAGCGCCGTACGGCGCCGCCCATCGCCACCTGCTCCTCGCTGAGGCTGAAGTCCATGTCACCGATCCACTTTCGCGAATGGCACACAGTTCACCGTGCAGGTGTGAAGTACGTCAAAGACGTGAATTCACCCCGACTCATTGCTTTTCGCAATGAGTCGGTCATGGGTTTTGCTCTTTGACGCTCCAGAACGACGGTGCTCAGGATGGGCGTGCGACAGGGCCGGATCGGACGAGGAGTGGTGCACGGCATGGATCTTCGATACTCGCCGGCGGCGGAGCGGTTCCGGCGGGAGATCCGTCGATGGCTGGCGGAGTCCGTGCCGGCGGCGTGGCGCGAGCCGGGTTTCTGGATCGGCCTCGACGGGAGCGAGGAGTCCCTGGAGCTGCGGCGGCGCTGGGAGCGGGACCGGTTCGAGCACGGCTTCGCCGGTGTCGACTGGCCGGCCGAGTACGGCGGGCGCGGGGCCGATCACGAGATCAGGGCGGTGCACGACGAGGAGATGGCGCGGGCCCGGGCGCCGATCGGCCCGTTCCTCGGCCTGACCTACCTCGGCACCACGCTGCTCGGCCCGACGCTGCTGCGCCACGGCACCGAGGCGCAGAAACGCACGATCCTGCCGCGCATCCTGTCCGGCGAGACGATCTGGTGCCAGGGGTTCTCCGAGCCGGAGAGCGGCAGTGACCTGGCGGGCCTCTCGACCGCCGCCCGGCGTGACGGCGACGCCTTCGTGGTCTCCGGCCAGAAGACCTGGACCACGCTGGCGCGCCACGCCGACGCGATGTTCGCGCTGGTCCGCACCGATCCGGCGGCGGAACGTCGGCGCGGCATCACCTTCCTGCTGATCGACCTGACGCTGCCGGGGGTGCGCGTGCGCCCGATCAGACAGATGTCCGGCTCGTACGAGTTCGGGGAGGAGTTCTTCGACGAGGTACGCGTGCCCGTCGAGGGCAACGTGGTCGGCCGGATCGACGACGGCTGGACCGTGGCCCGGTATCTGCTCTCGGTGGAGCGGAACGCCTCGCCGATCAGCCAGTACGTGGAGTTCGGCCACGAGCTCGACGACGTGATCGCCGCGGCCCGGCACATCAGGAAGGACGGCCGTCCGGCCATCGAACATCCGCGGGTCCGGGCCGGGATCGCCCGCTGCCGGGCCGATCTGGAGCTGCTCCGCGTCCGCGGCTACGACGCGATGACCCGTACGGCCCGGGGGCAGGACCTGGGCGCCGACGCCTCGGTCACCAAGCTGCTGTGGTCGCGGACAAGACTGGCGATAGCCGACCTGGGCGCCGACGTCCTCGGCGTGGACGGCCACCTGAGCACCGACATTGACAGCGGGCATCTCCGCTGGCGCCACCTCCACGTACGCGGCCAGCGGATCGCCGGCGGCACCGCTCAGATCCAGCGTACGATCATCGCCCGCGACCTGCTGGGCCTGCCCCGATGAGCGCGACGGCGATCGGCACGGGAACCGTGCTGTTCCAGCTCCACGACGGCATCGGCACGCTGACCCTCAACCGGCCCGAGCGCCGCAACGCGATCTCCTGGCAGCTCGTGCAGGACCTTCTCGCCGCCATCGAGCGGGCCGGCACGGAGCAGGACCTGCGCGTCCTCGTCGTCACGGGCGCCGGCGCCGACTTCTGCGTCGGCGCCGACCTCGCGCGGGTCGGCTCGGACAACGCCCAGGACCAGGAGACGCGGACGCTGCGCGGACGTTCGGTGGCCGACGACCGCGAACGGCTGCGCCGGGCCTCGGCCATCGTGGAGACGCTCGCGTACTTCCCGGCGCCGACGATCGCCGCCGTCAACGGGGCCTGCGCCGGCCTGGGGCTCAGCCTCGCGCTGGCCGCCGACTTCCGGATCGCGGCGCGGACGGCGGTGTTCAACACGGCGTTCGTCAGCGCCGGGGTGTCCGGCGACCTGGGCAGCGCCTGGCTGCTGACCCGCGCGGTGGGCGGCGCCCGGGCGCGGGCGCTGCTGCTCGACCCGGCCAAGCTCACCGCGTCCGAGGCGGCCGACCTGGGGCTCGTGACCGAGACCACGGCCGATCTGGCGGCGAGGGTCGGCGCGCTGGCCGGCAAGCTCGCCGCGCAGGCGCCGAAGGCGATGCGGTACGCCAAGGAGAACCTGACCGACGCCGGATCGGCCACGCTGTCCGATTACCTGCGGCGAGAGGTGCCCCGTATGGTCGAGTGTGCCCGCAGTGGCGATGCGCGGCGGGCCGCCCAAGCCTTCCTGGAAAAGCGCAAACCGGTCTTCACCGGAGAGTAGGAGCGGCATGATCCCCCCTCTTGAGGGAGTTCGCGTCGTCGAGTTCGGCCACTACATCGCCGCGCCGGCGGCGACCCAGATGCTGTCCGACCTGGGCGCCGAGGTCGTCAAGATCGAGCCGCCGGCCGGCGACCAGGCGCGCGGCATCGGCGCGTACGGCGAGGGCATCGTCATGGCCTACAACCGCGGCAAGCGCTCGATCGTGCTCGACCTCAAGCAGGCAGGCGACAGGGAGACCGCCCTGGGCCTGATCGCGGAGGCTGATGTCGTCGTGCAGAACCTGCGGGCCGACGCGCTGTCCCGCCTCGGTCTCGGGGCCGGCGACCTGCGGGCGGCCAACCCCAGGCTCGTGTACGTCTCGATCCGCGGATTCCCCTCCCGTGGGCCCTCGGCGCACCGGGCCGGCCTCGACATCGCCGCGCAGGCCGAGAGCGGGCTGATGTCGGTCAACGGCGAGCTCGGCGGTGATCCGCTCCGGGTCGGCTTCCCCATCGCCGACGTCGCCGCGAGTTACGTGGTCGTCCAGGTCGTCCTCGCCGCGCTGCTGCGCCGGGAGCGTACCGGCGAGGGCGGGGTCGCCGAGGTCTCGCTGCTGGAGGCCGCGATCCACCTTCAGTCGGCGATGTGGGGCGAATGGCACGCCTCCGGACAGGAGCCGCGGCGCAAGGGGAACGGCCAGGCGACCGTGGCCCCGGCCGCCGACCTCGTCCGCACCGCCGACGGGACCATCGTCCTGTCGGCCTACACCGCCGAGCACTTCGCCCGGCTGTGCCGGCTCATCGACAGGAAGTGGATGCTCGACGACCCCCGTTTCGCCGGCAACCCGGCCCGGGTGGCCAACAGGGAGGCGCTCCTGGCGGAGATCTCGGGGGCACTCGGCGGCCTGCGTACGGACGAGTGCCTCGCGCTGCTGGCCGAGCACGGGATCGTCGCGGCGGAGGTGCGGACGTACCAGGACGTGGCGCGGGCGGAGGACGTTCTGGCCGGCGGCATCCTGACCACGGGGGTCGGGCCGGACGGCGACCGCTTCACCGTGCCCTCGCTGCCCTTCGCCCTCGACGGCGTCACCGTCGAGGCGGACCTGGCGGTGCCCCGCGCCGGCGCCCACTCGGACGAGCCCGGCTGGCACACCGCTTGACCTGGTGCGGGAGGCCCCCATTGGATCGCACCATGAACGTCCGCGAGCTCGAATGTTTTCTCGCCGTTGTCGACCAGGGCAGCATCACCCGGGCCGCCTCCGCGCTCTACCTGGCGCAGCCGTCCCTGTCACAGATCATCCGCCGCCTGGAGAGCGACCTCGGCGTGGAGCTGTTCCGCCGGGTCGGGCGCGGGCTGGTGCTCGCCCCGGCCGGTGAGGCGCTCGTCGGGCCGGCCCGCCAGGTGGTCCGTGACCTGCACCATGCCCGCCAGGTCGCCGAGGGCTACCGGGGGCTCGAACGCGGCCGGGTCGACCTGGCGATCTCCACCTCCCTCACGGCCAACTTCCTGGCCGCGTGGGTGGGCCACTTCCGGCGCGAGCATCCCGGGTTCACGGTCCGGCTCAAGCAGCACGACGGCGACACCGACGAGATCGTCCACCTGATCAGGTCGGGCGAGGCCGAGCTCGCCTACGCGGTCGCGCCGGTGTCGCGGCAGGGCATCGACTGCGTGCGGATCGGGGAGGGCGAGGTCGTGCTGGCGCTGCCGCCGAGCTGGCGCGCCGACTTCCCCGACCCGACGCCGGCCGCCCTGCTCGGCGGCCTGCCCATGATCGTGGATCGGGGGTTCGGGCGGGCCTACCTCGACTCCATCGGCGTCGAGTCCACCGTCGTCGTGGACGTCAGCGAACCCGCCGGGCTGGTCCCGCTGGTCATCGCCGGCGCCGGGGCCGCCGTGCTGCCGATGCGCCAGGCCCTGGACGCCAGGCGCAGGGGGGCGAGCCTGCGCCTGATCGAACCGCTGACCGTGCGGGCGATCTACGCCATCACCTCGACCTCCCCGCTGTCGATCCCGGCCCGCCGCTTCCTCGAACTCAGCAGGGAGAACCTCGACCGCTGGCGACGCGCCGTGACCAGGCGCACCGACCGGGGCATGACGCTGCTCGAGGCGTCCATCGACGCCGACAACGTGATCGAGGCCGCGTACCAGCGCCTGGACGAGACCCCGTACCACCTGGACTCCGGGACCCGCGGGCGGTGAATCCCGCGGACTGATGGCAGGTTTCGGCCGTCTGCGCGCTGCTCGCCGCCCCGCTGCTGTACGGCCTGGCCTCCGCCGCGCCGGAACACGGCATCGACTCCAGCCCGTCCGAGGTGGTCTGGGCGACGATCGTCGGCGGCGCTGTCGGCGCCGCCGCGGCGATGGCCGCGCTACGGCATCGAGAGGCCGGGGTGGGCCTGGTGGTCTACACCCTGTGGATCTCCCTGTCGGACCGGTCCTGATCAGCGGCGTAGTCGCGGCATGGGCGGCGGCTCGGCGGGGCCGGTGGCAGAGCGGCGCCCTACACGGCAGGTTCGCCGGCGGTCTAGGGCTCAGGTGTCGCCCGCGCGGAGCACCTCGCTCAGGTGTCGCCCGCGCGGAGCACCTCGCTCAGGCGCCGCCGGCCGGGTAGTGCCGGCTCCACCCGCACCACCACGGCGACCCCCCCCCGGGACACGGCCGCCCCCAGGCC
>NZ_BAAAMU010000250.1:0-5226 GCF_039529435.1 Nonomuraea maheshkhaliensis | reverse complement strand
CCGGGTCGCCGCGCTCCCACACGCCCGTGGTCGCCGTGTCAGTGCTGGCCGGGTTGACCGTCCAGCCCGTGGCCGTCTCGAAAGTGTCCTGCCAGATGACGGCGGGCGGCACGGCGGTGGCGATCGTCCACACCGCGTACGCGATCGCGTCGGCGTTCCGGTCGAGCGCGGTGTCGTTGATGTTGGCGGTCGTGTCGCAGGAGCGGTGGTAGCAGACGTCGAACGCCTGCCCGGCGGTGCCGCCCCACAGGCCGGCCTGGGTGGAGCTCTTGATGCCCTCCGCGCCGGTGAACGTGCCGCCCGCCGGGATGCCCACTGCGATGAAGGGCCCGTAGTCGGAGCGCCCGTCGAAGTCGGTGCCGCGGGTCGGCACGCCGATCGAGGTGAAGTAGTCCTGGAGAGTACGCTCCAGGGCCGCCGATCCGGCCGGGCCTGGACCTGAGCCCGTTCCATCGGAGTTGTCGCCGTCGTAGATGAAATATCCGGCGTTGGGAGAGCCGACCATGTCGAAGTTCAGATAACCCTTGATCCGCGCCCGCTCGGCGGCCGGCAGGTTGTTCACGTAGAACTGCGAGCCGCGCAGCCCCTGCTCCTCCGCGCCCCACCAGGCGAAGCGCAGATGCTTGACCGGCTGGAGCGACTGGCGGGCCACTTCGAGCGCGGTCTCCAGGATGGCCGCGCTGCCCGAGCCGTTGTCGTTGATACCGGGGCCCGCGGTGACGCTGTCGAGGTGGGCGCCGACCATGAGGACCTCGTTCGGGTCGCCGCCGGGCCAGTCGGCGATGACGTTGTAGCCGGTGGCGCCGTTGTAGGTGAAGGACTGCAGGACGGTGCTGAAGCCGGCGGCGTCGAGCTGGGACTTCACGTAGTTCGCCGAAGCCAGGTAGCCGGGCCGGCCGTGGGCCCGGTTGCCGCCGTTGGCGGCGGCGATGGACTGGAGCTGGGACAGGTGGGCCTTGACGTTGGCCAGCGAGAGGTCCGGCGCCGCGGCCGCCGAGGCGGGCACGGGCGCCACGAGGGCGGCCAGGGTGAGGGTGAGTGCTGCGATCGCCGCGACGAGGGGTGATCTCATGCCGTTTTTCCAGGTCAGGTGCCTAGATAAGAGCATGGCGGCGCCTCCATCCGAGGTCGAGGGTGGAAGATCCCGAGATGGTGCTCTATGGAAGGTAACGCCGCAAATGGGGTTCGCCTAGGGCCCGGGGCAGCTCGGGGCAGGCCGCGCGTTCGCCGGGCGCGGGTGGCCCGGGGCGCTACGACCGCGCGGGCAGTTCGGCGCGCAGGGCGGCCAGGAGCGGCTCGGGGGAGTCGGCGAAGAAGCGGATCGAGGTGACCTCGGCCCGGCCGCCGAGCGGGCGGACCACGGTGATCGGCTCCGTGAGCTGCACCGTCACGTTCGTCTGCGAGGAGACGGCCACGCTGACCCTCCCGCCTTCGACGGTCACCATGTGCCCCGCCCCGTACGCCCGCCCACTCCGCACGGAGGCGATCAGCTCACGCGGCACGCGTACGTCGAAGTAGGCGCCGTACCGGATCCGCAGCTCCCCGGCGGTCAGCACGTGGGGCCGGGTGACGCAGGCCGCCACCAGCATGGCCACGAACAGCAGCCCGTAGACGTCGGCGACCAGCACCGCGTACCGCAGCCAGGCGGGCACGCCGAGCGAGACCAGCAGCAGATCGAGCACCACGGTCTCGACCGCCATCGCGAACGTCATCAGCGTCATCATGAACGTCTGCTCCTTGCTGTACGTCACCACGGTCGCGCCCGCGGGCACCCCGTGCCGGCGGCGCACGATCCACCGCCCGATGGCGGCCAGGCCCTTGAGCTCGAATCCGACGATCCGCAGCGCGGTCTTGAGCATCACGTTCCTCTTCTCGGCGAAGGTCTCCCCTCCGATGAGAAACGTTGCCGTCGCGTCAAGGTCAAGTCCCGGCGAGTGCGGGCGGGAAGATCGATACCCATCGCGGCACCTGGGAAAGATTTTCCGGAATTCGCTTGAACCGTGCTCCGGCCGACGGCGTACAACCTTTCGGAAAACGGGACCGCCGGTGGCCGGAATTGACGCACCTGAACCGCGTCACAGCGAAATGCCGGTGGGCCCGCCGCGCTGACCGGATGCTCTACGGGGACGGCGATGGAATTTCAGGGATGGAGCGACGGCCTGGCCCTTCGGCCACGCGATTACCTGGGAAGGGGCGAATCGCTCGCCGAGGTCGTCAGGGCGGCGGGGCCGTACCAGGGAGAATCGCTCTACCTGCTCGCATTAGGCACCGCCACCACCTTGGCCAGGCTGCACCTGGGCGGGATCGCGGGGCTGCGGCTGCACCCGGGCAACGTGGTGATCGGGGCGGGCGGGCAGGCGTCGTTCGCGGCGGGGCCGCGTGACAGCGAGTTCCCCGCGCAGGACGTCAAGGACTGGGCCGACGTGGTCGTGTTCGCGGCGACGGGGCGCGTGGCCGGGGGCGGCGCGGAGCCCGACCTGGACCGGCTGCTTCCGGCCCTGCGCGCGGTGATCGACGAGTGCCGGCGCCCCGACGCGTTCGCCCGCCCGACCTCCGTCGACCTGGTGCGCATCCTGCTCGGCCACTCCAGCCGCCTCCCCGGTGTCCCCGGAGTCACAGTGCACGAGCTGCTGCTTGAGGCCGAGCGGCGGACCAGGCCCTACGAGCCGGAGCCCCCGGCGGCCGACCCCGCATCCGCGCCGCTCTGGCGCCGGCCCGCCTACCTCGCCGGACTGGCCGTGGGCGTGCTCGCCGTGGCCGTGGCGGCCGGGACGGTCGTCCTGGTCTCCAGCCGGGCGGCCGCGCCGCTCGCGAGCCCGGCGGGCGACGACGTCGCCGCCGCGGTCGGCCGCCGTACGGCCACGTTCGAGCAGCGGACCGAGGTGCCGCGTTACGGCGAGACGGTCGTCGCCGACGGCAGGCTGAGCTTCGACGCGAACGCGGCCACGGCCTACGACATGAAGCTGACCTGTGGGAACGCTCCACGCACCACCCGCGTGTCCCTGGTGGGCAGGAGCGGGGTCGCGGCCGGCGTGCCCTTCGACGCCGTCCGGCCGCCGCTGGAGCCGTGCGACCAGAGCCGCGCCCCGTCCGTCCGCGACCTCAGCTCGCCGCACTCGATCCAGGCCCTGATCGACGCGGCCGAGTCGAACGTGACCAGCACGCAGGAGGCCGGCGGGCGCACGATCACCGGCTCGGCCCTGGCCCACCGCATCAGGGGCGAGGAAAGCCTGGCCGCGTACGCGGGAACGAGCGCGGAAGGACCGGTCGAATTCACGCTGCGGGTGGACGCGAAAGGGCTGCCGATCAGCCTGAAACTGCACATGGAAAGCCGGGCCGACGGCACGAGGGACGTCGAAACCGTTTATCGGGACTGGCGCCCGTTCGAGGCCATCGAGGGGGAGACGCCGAATGGCTGAGGAATTCAGCGCCGACCGCCGCGAGGCCGCGAACGTGGCCCGCGATCTCAAAGCCATTCGCGCGGCACTGGACGGCGGGAACGCCGGCGCGCTCGACGCGCGGACCGGCTCGGAGAAGGTGGACGAGGCCGTGCGGAGATTCTTCGCGGAGTCGTCCGACAACCGGGAGCGGATGAACGCGCTCCTCGAACGCGCGGCCGGCCTGCTCGACGCCCTCGTCGAAGGCACGGGCACCCTGGACGGCTCGCTGGCCGACTCGCTCACCACCGGCTCAGGAGGGGCGTGATGAGGACCTTCGCTCTCGGCGTGCTCACGGGCGTGCTGGCCGCCACGATCGTCGCGTCGCTGCTGTTCGCGCTGACCGACCACACCTCACCGGCGACCACGACCCGGTCCGCCCCCGTCACGGCCCAGTTAGGAGACGGCTGATGGCCGACCTGCCCTTCGGGTTCACCGTACGGGTGCCCGAATCCTGGTACGAGTTCGACGTCTGGCGTGCCGGGCGTACCGGCGACCTGGCCCGCCTGGTGGACGCCCGCGTCGCGGCCGAGCCCGTGCTGGCCCCGCACCGGCCGGTGCTGCTGAAGGTGCTACGCGAGGTCGCCGACGTGGCGGCCAGGCACGGCGCGGTGTTCGGCGCGGCTATGACCGACCACGTGGAGGACGTGGGCACGGTGCTGGCCACGCTCATGGTCCTGCACACCCAGGGGCGGGCGGACCCGAGGGGCAACACCGTCGAGGAGATCGCCTCGGGCATCGTCGCGATCCCGCCCACGCCGGGCACGCCCGTCTGGCGCGACGTCGAGATCGTCGAGCTCCCCGCGGGTGGCGCCGTACGCGTGACCGGCGTCGAGTCCGGCGAGATCGAGTCGGCGGTCATGCAGACCCTCGTCCCCGTGCCCGGCGGCCACGGCGTGCTGGACCTGGTGATCGCCAGCCCGCACCTGAGCCTGGCCGAGCCCATGCTCGATCTGTTCGACGCGATCAGCGCCACCCTGGCCTGGTCGGACCCAGAAGGAGAGTGAACCGTCATGGCCGCAGGCACCCATCACCTGAGCTTCCCGCAGGTGGAGAACAGCGCGACCCGGCTCGCCAAGGAGAAGGAGGACATCGAGACCCGCCTGACCCAGCTCAAGGCGATGATCGACCAGCTCGTCGGCAGCGACTTCGTCACGGAGCGGGCCTCGGGCAAGTTCCAGCAGGACTACGAGCAGTGGAACACCGGCGCCCGGCAGGTCATGCAGGGTCTGGAGGGCATGAGCCAGTTCCTCAAGACCGCCATCGCCAAGCACCGCGAGCTGGACGCCTCGCTCAGCGGCGGCGCGGGAGCGTGACGACGTGCCGGGCGGATGGGAAGTGCTCGGGCTGGCCGGCGACCCCGCGCCAGGGGACCCGGGGCAGGTGCGAGGTCTCGCCGACCGGCTGCTCAAGGAAGCGCGGCTGGCCGAGGACAACAAGGGCAAACTGGGCGTCGTCTCAAGTGACGGCTCCGCGCTGAAGATGCGCGGCGACTACGCGGCCAAGTACGCCGAGGCGCTGGCCGAGCTGCCGGGCGAGCTGGCCAAGCTGGGCAAGGCGTACCGGGGCGCGGGCGAGGCGCTGATGACGTACGCGGGCAGCCTGGAACAGGCCAAGACGCAGGCCGGGGCCGCGTTGCGCCAGGGTCAGACCGCCGACGCCGCCTACCAGGGGGCGCTCAGGGAGGTGCGGGCCCACCTGCCCGGCGCGGCCGCCGTACGTACTCTGCCCGAGGTCGAGTCGGCCGTCGGCGCCGCACCGCCGCCTGCACCGTGGCGTCCGCGGCGCC
>NZ_BAAAMU010000249.1:0-5486 GCF_039529435.1 Nonomuraea maheshkhaliensis | reverse complement strand
CGCTGGCCGCGGCGTCGATGGGTACGTCGGGCGCCCGCAGGGACGCCGACAACCCGGCCCTGGCCCGGCTCATCGGCGTGGGCCGACGCCCCGCGCTGGCGGCCCGCGCGATCCTGCCCGCCCTGCTGGGCGGCGTCTGGGCGGCCACCGCCCTCACCGCCCTGACCCTGACCACGCCCAGCACACTTTCCGCCCTGCCCGAGGCGGTAACCGCGGCTACGACAGCGACGGGCACAGCGATGATGGCCGGTGCTGGCTGGTGGGCGCTGGGGCTGCCGGGTGGCCTGGCCCTGGCCGCCGCCGCGCTGCGGATGGCCAGGCGCGCCCCGGTAGACCACTCGATGCCGATCATCGACACCCCGGGCGGCTCCATCCCGACGGGCCCGCTGATCTGGGCGGCCACCGGCCCCGACCTGGCCCTGCTCGGCTGCATCCCCACCGCGATGGCGCTGCTCACGCAGCCGGCCGCACTGGCACCGTTCATCGCGGCTCAGGCGATCATGGGAGTGGTGGTACTCGCGGGATACGTGTGGCGGACGGGTCAGGTGACGTAGACGTCGCTGGGCACGCCTCCGTACGGGATCGTCCGGTCCTTCTTCATGCCGATCCGCTCGGCCACCCGGTGCGAGGGCAGGTTGATGTCCCTGATCACCGCCACGACCTTCCCCAGCCCCGCGCCGACGTCGAGGGCGGCCCTGGCCAGCTCGGCCGCGTACCCGTGGCCCCAGGCGTCGGGGCGGAAGCGGTAGTACAGGTTGAGCACCTCGCGCCCGTCCAGGATCGCGCGGCGCAGCCCGCCGAACCCGAGCACGAGCGGCTCGTCCACCGGCCGGGCCGCCCAGTAGCCGATCCCCCGCTCCTCCCAGTCGGCCAGCCACAGATCGAGCATGGCGCGGCTGGACTCCAGGTCGGTCACGGGGCCGCTCGGGTGGTAGACGCTCGTACGCGGGTCGGCGTGGATCTCATGGACGGCGTCGAGGTCATCGGCCGTGACCCGAGATAGGACCATACGACCCGTATGTACCACTTCCATGCTTTCAGCGTAGCCGCCACCGTCGCCAGGCGATCGGACGAAGACATCACGAAAGGCCCCCGGCGAACGACGCCGGAGGCCCTCGGAGCGCGGAAGACTACTTCTTGGCCTTGTCGGCGGCGCTGGAGTCGGTGGACAGCGCGGCGACGAAGGCCTCCTGGGGCACCTCGACCCGGCCGACCATCTTCATCCGCTTCTTGCCTTCCTTCTGCTTCTCCAGCAGTTTGCGCTTACGCGAGATGTCACCGCCGTAACACTTGGCCAGGACGTCCTTGCGGATGGCCCTGATGTTCTCGCGGGCGATCACCCTGGCCCCGATGGCGGCCTGGATGGGCACCTCGAACTGCTGCCGCGGGATCAGCTCGCGCAGCTTCTTGGCCATGTCGACGCCGTAGCCGTACGCCTTGTCCTTGTGCACGATCGCGCTGAAGGCGTCGACCGCCTCGCCCTGCAGCAGGATGTCGACCTTGACCAGGTCGGCCTCCTGCTCGCCCGCGGGCTCGTAGTCGAGCGAGGCGTAGCCGCGGGTGCGCGACTTGAGCTGGTCGAAGAAGTCGAAGATGATCTCGCCCAGCGGCAGCGTGTAGCGGATCTCGACCCGGTCTTCGGACAGGTAGTCCATGCCGAGGAGCTGGCCGCGCCGCCCCTGGCAGATCTCCATGATCGCGCCGATGAACTCGGCCGGCGCCAGGATCGTGGACTTGGTGACCGGCTCGAAGACCTGCGCGATCTTGCCGCCGGTGGGGAACTCCGACGGGTTGGTGACGGTGAGCTCCTTGCCGTCCTCCATGACCACGCGGTAGACCACGTTGGGCGCGGTGGAGATCAGCGACAGCCCGAACTCCCGCTCCAGCCGCTCGCGCACGATCTCCATGTGCAGCAGCCCGAGGAAGCCGACGCGGAAGCCGAACCCGAGCGCCGCCGAGGTCTCCGGCTCGTAGACCAGCGCGGCGTCGTTGAGCTGGAGCTTGTCGAGCGCCTCGCGCAGCTCGGGATATTCGTCGCCGTCGATCGGGTAGAGGCCGGAGAAGACCATCGGCTTGGGGTGCTCGTAGCCCGCCAGCATGTCCTTGGCCGGCTTGGCCGCCGAGGTGACGGTGTCGCCGACCCGCGACTGGCGCACGTCCTTCACGCCGGTGATCAGGTAGCCCACCTCGCCCACGCCCAGGCCCAGGTCGGCGACCTTGGGCTCCGGCGAGATGACGCCGATCTCCAGCGTCTCGTGGGTGGCGTTGGTGGACATCATCAGGATGCGCTCGCGCTTGCCCAGGTGACCGTCGACCACGCGGACGTAGGTGACCACGCCGCGGTAGGTGTCGTAGACGGAGTCGAAGATCAGCGCCCGGGCGGCCGAGTCGGCGACCCCGATGGGCGCGGGCACGGTCTGCACGACGTGGTCGAGCAGCTCGCGCACGCCCACGCCGGTCTTGCCCGACACCTTGAGCACGTCGGACGGGTCGCAGCCGATCAGCCCCGCGAGCTCCTCGGCGAACTTCTCCGGCTGCGCGGCGGGCAGGTCGATCTTGTTGAGCACGGGGATGATGTGCAGGTCGGCGTTCATGGCCAGGTAGAGGTTGGCCAGCGTCTGCGCCTCGATGCCCTGGGCCGCGTCGACCAGCAGGATCGCGCCCTCGCACGCCTGCAGCGACCTGGACACCTCGTAGGTGAAGTCGACGTGCCCCGGGGTGTCGATCATGTTGAGCACGTGGCCGTCCCACGGCAGCCGCACGGCCTGCGACTTGATCGTGATGCCCCGTTCGCGCTCGATGTCCATCCTGTCGAGGTATTGGGCACGCATGGAACGGTCGTCGACCACGCCGGTGATCTGCAGCATGCGGTCGGCAAGCGTCGACTTGCCATGGTCGATGTGCGCGATGATGCAGAAGTTGCGGATCAACGCGGGGTCGGTCTGGCCAGGCTGAGTGCGCACCGAAGTCCGTTTCGACAGGGTTGAGGTCGAGCAGTCTTTTATGGTGACATGCCCGGGTGATAGCCCGGACCGTCATCCGCCGCGGCCTGCGCCTGATCGCGCCGGCCGTGGCCGTCGTGGTCGCGCTGGCCGGCCTCCTCGCCGTGGCGCTCCGGCTCCAGTTTACCGGTGCCCCGGCGGCCTGGGCGAAGAGCACGGGCAACGACGCACTCTGGCTGGGCCACGCGTGGGTCGACGGCCGCCGCACGGAGCGCGACGTGGAGCTGCTCGCGGTACGGCTGCGCGCCACGGGCATCAAGGACGTGTACGTGCACTCCGGCCCGTTCGAGGCCGACGGCCGCTTAGATCCCGCTAAATACCCCAACGCCGGAAATTTCATCTCTTGGATGCGTGAGCAACTGCCCGGCATCCGCATCTCCGCCTGGCTCGGCCAGACCGTCGACGCCGGCCTCGACGACGACCTGGACCTCGACGACCCGAAGTCCCGCGAGAACGTCCTGACCGGCGTGGCCGCCATCATGAAGACCGGATACGACGGCATCCACTACAACTTCGAGCCGATCGGCGACGCGGACACGGAGTTCCTCGACCTGCTCGACCGCACCAGGCGGCACACGAGGCTCCTGTCCACCTCCACCCCGCAGATCGAGCCGTACCAGGGAATGCGCCTGACGGCCAGAGCCGTGCTGGGTCATGACAAGTACTGGTCTCAGGGATATTTCCGTAAAGTCGTGAACCGGGTGGATCAAGTGGCCGTCATGACGTACGACTCCTACACCCCGCTCCAGTCGCTCTACGGCGGCCACGTGGCCCGCCAGGCACGCCTCGCCCTGGACCTGGTGCCCGCCGAGAAGTCCCTGCTCATCGGCGCCCCCGCCTACCACGATCACGGAGTAGCATGGCTGGACGCGGCCGAGAGCGTCGAGATGGCGGCGGAGGGCGCCAGGCTGGCGCTCTCCGACCACGGCCGTCGCGAGCGCTTCGGCCTGGCCCTCTACGTGGACTTCGCGGCCACGGAAAGAGATTGGCACGAGTACATGACACGATGGCGTTGATTTGAGCAGCGGCCTGGGTTATTGGTAGCCTGGGCAACTGCGTGTGGCGCGCCCTCTCTCGAGCCCGCGCGCCCCGTCCAATCACTTCAGACTTCACCGAGGCTTCTTCGTGGCGAACATCAAGTCCCAGATCAAGCGCAACAAGCAGAACGAGAAGGCTCGTCTGCGCAACAAGGCAGTCAAGTCCTCGCTGAAGACTGCCGTCCGCAAGTTCCGCGAGGCCGCCGAGCAGGGCGACGTCGAGCAGGCCACGGCCCTTCAGCGGGTCGCCGCCCGTCAGCTCGACAAGGCCGTCAGCAAGGGCGTCATCCACAAGAACCAGGCCGCCAACCGCAAGTCCGCGATCGCCAAGCAGGCCGCGGCCCTGGCCGCCAAGTAAGCGCGACCGGTACAGCAACGCCGCACTCCACGAAGGAGTGCGGCGTTCTTGTTTTTCCGGCCGGTTTCGTCAGCACTTTGTCACGGTTTCGATATCACACTGCCGTATCGGGTGAGTCACCGTTGCAGAGATCGCCTTGCCCCTCGCTCCGCGCGTGCTCGAAGGTGCACTAAACGGGGTTAAGGGGGACATATGCGGGGGCCGCTCGTCGTCAAACGGGCGTTCAGTGAGCCGTTGCTTCTCCTGGCCGCGTTCGGGTCGATCCTGCTCGCCACCACCACGCTGGTGGCGCTGACCATGTACGCCTCCTCCATCGCCGAAGCGGGCGTCCGCCGGACGATGGAGACGGCCTCGTACGAGCAGACCGCCGTCACCGTCAGCGCCTCCGTGACCGCGGAGACGTTCCCGAAGGACGACGTGTCCATCCGCGCCGAGCTCGCCAAGGCGTATCCCAGCACGCCCGCCGTCACCACCAGTCTGCGCTCCGACTCGTACACCATGCCCGGCCAGGAGGACAGGAAGCTGCCCGAGCTGCTGCGGTTCGGCAGCTACGACGGCCTCGACCGGCAAGCCAGGCTGGTCTCCGGCGCCTGGCCCGAGCCCGCGGCCGCAGAGGACGAACCGGTCGAAGCGGTGATCTCGCTGCCTGCGGCCACCGCCACCGGGTTCGAGACGGGGCGCGAGTACACCGTGCGGGGGCGGCTCGACCCGCGTCCGGTCAAGGTCCGCGTGGTCGGCGTCTTCCAGCTCGACGACCCGTTCGGCGCACGGTGGGCGGGCGAGCAACTGCTCAGCACGGGCGTCGAGCGCCGCGACTTCACCACGTACGGGCCGCTGATGGTCGCGCGTGAGACGTTCGTCGGCCGGTTCGCCACCAGCGTCAACGCGACCTGGACCGCCGTGCCCGACCTGCGCGCCATCACGCCGGAACGGCTGCGCCCGCTGGCCGGCGCCGTCGCCGAACTGGGCGACCGGCTCAAGGCCGCCGGGTGCACCGGCTGCGAGACGGCCAGCCGGCTGCCCGAGATGCTCGCCCAGCTCGGCACCGCCTCGCTGGTGGCCCGCTCGACCATGCTGATCCCGGTGCTG
>NZ_BAAAMU010000248.1:0-5615 GCF_039529435.1 Nonomuraea maheshkhaliensis | reverse complement strand
GGCGGAGCCCCGGCCCCGTCGGGGCGCCGGGGCGCGGCGGGCCGCCGGGACCCGGCGACGCGCCGCGCGGCGTTCACCGGGCCGCCCTCACGCGATCACGTCCCGGTGCTGGCGGACGAGCTGCTCGCGCACCTGCCGGCTGTGCCGCCTGCTGACCTGCAGTTCCTCGGTGCCGACGGTGAGCGTCACCCGCCCGCCTTCGAACCTGAGCTCGCTGACGTGGCGGGCCGCGACGAGCGTGCTGCGGTGGACGCGGATGAAGCCCGCCTCCGCCCAGCGCCGTTCGAGAGCGGCCAGCGACATGCGCACGAGGTAGCTGCCGTCGGCGGTGTGCAGGCGCACGTAGTCGCCCTTGGCCTCGGCGTACCAGACGGCCTGCTGCGGCACGAACCTGGTGCGCCCGCCCAGCTCGACCGGGATGACGTCGTCCTGGCCCGGCGTGGGCGCGGGGCCGCTGGCGGCCTCCAGCCTGCGCACCGCCTCGGCCAGCCGCTCGGCTCTGACCGGTTTGAGCAGGTAGTCGACGGCCTCCAGCTCGAACGCCTGCACCGCGCACTCCTCGTGCGCCGTGACGAAGACGAGCTTGGGCGGGCTGGGGAAGCCGCCGACGAGCCGGGCGAGGTCGAGCCCGTCGAGGCCGGGCATGCGGATGTCGAGGAAGACCCCGTCGAGCCGCTCGCCGCCGCCGATCATCTGGACCATGTCCTGCAGCGCGGTGACGCCGTCGGCCGCGGTCGTGACGTGTTCGATCCGGTCGTCCTGGCGCAACAGATAGGCGAGCTCCTCCAGAGCAGGCACTTCGTCGTCGACGGCCAGAACTCTCAACATGTCCATCACGCTGCCGTATAAAAGCAGAGGTCACCCGAGCCACGCCAGCATAGCGTAATGATTCGGCTACAGAGAGCTGAGCTGACTCTTGGGCACGCGCAGCCGGACCTTGGTGCCCGCGCCGAGCGCCGTCTCCACCACGAGCCCGTAGCCGTCGCCGTAGATCTGGCGCATGCGCAGGTCGACGTTGGCCAGGCCGATGCCGCTGCCCTCGCGGGCGGGGTCCTCGTCGAGCATGCGCCTGGCGCATTCGGGGTCCATGCCGGCGCCGTCGTCCTCGACCGTGATGTGCGCCTCGGGACCGGCGTCGCGGACGACGACGCGCACCTCGCCGGGGGTGCCGGGGCCGCGCATGCCGTGCTTGATGGCGTTCTCGACCAGCGGTTGCAGGCACAGGAACGGGACCAGCACCGGCAGCACCTCCGGGGCCACCTGCATGCTGAAGCGCAGCTTGTCGCCGAAGCGGGCGCGTTCCAGCAGCAGGTAGCGGTCGACGCAGGTCAGCTCGTCGGCCAGGGTGGTGAAGTCGTGGGCTCGGCGCAGCGCGTACCGGGAGAAGTCGGCGAAGTCGAGCAGCAGTTCGCGGGCCCGCGAAGGGTCGGTGCGGACGAACGAGGCGATCGTGGTGAGCGCGTTGTAGACGAAGTGCGGCGAGATCTGCGCGCGCAGGGCGCGCATCTCGGCCTCCAGCGCGCGGCGGCGGGAGCCGTCGAGCTCGGCCAGCTCCAGCTGGCCGGAGACCCAGCGGCCGACCTCGGTGACGGTACGCACGAGCGCGGCGCTGACCTCGTCGTCGTAGGCGGCCAGCGCGCCGACCACGGTGCCGTCCACGGTCAGCGGCACGACGACCGCCCCATGCTCGGGCCCATGATCCGGTGCCTCCTCGTCAGCGCGCTCAGACCCTCGCGCCCGGCCGGGGAAGACCTGGGTGCGGCCGGCGGCCAGCGCGGCGCGGGCGTAGGTGAGCACGTCGTCGGTGCACGGCCCCTCCCAGGCCAGCGCCGCCTCGGTGGAGGTGATCGCGACAGCGCGGGTGCCGAGCAGGAGGCGCAGATGCCGCACGGCCCTGCGGGCGGAGTCGCGGTCGAGGCCGGCCCGCAGGGCGGGGGCGGCCATCGCGGCGAGGTGCAGGGCGGTGAAGGTCGCGTCGTCCGTCCTGTGCTCGCCCGGCGGCGCGGGACGGCACCACAGGAGCCGTGCCAGCACGAGGCCGAGCAGGAAGGTCAGGAGGGAGGACAGCGCCACGCACGCGGTGGTCAGCATGCCGAAACCGTAGCCAACAACCTACCGTGTCCGAAGGAAAACAGAGAGTGAAGACCGGGTGACGTCAGGCGGGGCCTTCGCCGGGTTCTTCCTGGTAGGAGTAGCGCTGCTCGCGCCAGGGGTCGGCCAGGTTGTGGTAGCCGCGCTCCTCCCAGAAGCCCCTGCGGTCCTCCAGGAGATATTCGACGCCGCGCACCCACTTGACGCTCTTCCACGCGTACAGGTGGGGGACCACGGCGCGCACCGGGAAGCCGCGGTCGGGGCTGAGCGGCTTCTCGTCGAGCTCCAGGGCGAACAGCGTGTCCGGCGCGGCGAAGTCGGCCATCCGCAGGTTGGCGCTGTAGCCGTATTCGGCCCAGATCATCACGTGGCGTACGGCGGGGTCGGGCGGGGCGGCCCGCATGATCGTGGCGGGGGTGACGCCGCGCCACTCGTTGGCCATGAGGGAGAACTTGGTGACGCAGTGGAAGTCGGCGACGCGGGTGGTGCGGGGCAGCTGCTCGAACTCGGCCCAGGTGAAGTGGCGCTCCTCGCCGGAGGCGGTGGCGCCGAAGACGCGGAAGTCCCAGGTGTCCGGTTTGAACGCGGGCACCCGGCCGTAGTGGATCACGGGCCGGCCGCGCGGGACGTACTGGCCTGGAGGCAGGCGCGACTCCTCCACGATCACTCCCCTCACCGGTCTCGCGTCTTGGGCCATCCTGCCATCGGAGCGACGGCGGCTCGCGCCCGGGTACGCGACCGTCATCCTACTCATGGGTAACTTGAGTACGAATCCTCATGTGCGGGACATCCGCGCGCAGGCACGATGACCGCATGACGAAGCCCATCCAGCCCACCCGGACCGCCGCCTTCTACGCCCAGGCGGTCCTGTCGTTCGCCGTCTCGCTGATCTCGATGATCATCGCCCTGGCCTATCTGCCCGCCCAGGCGTGGGTGAAGGCCTTCCTCGCCCTCGGCCTGCTCTACGTCGTCACCTCGACGATCACCCTGTGCAAGGTGGTGCGCGACCGGCAGGAGCTGTCGGGGGTCACCAACCGGGTCGACCAGGCCAGGCTGGACAAGCTGCTGGCCCAGCACGACCCGTTCAAGGTCGACGCCTGAGCCGCCGTCCCGCCGCCCACGGGGCCGGCGGCGGGGCGGCCACAGGGTGCGTCACAGGGTGTATTCCTGGATCGAGTCGGCCAGCTGCACGCACAGCTCTTCGGCGTCGAGGCGCTTCTCGATCTGCTTGAGGTCCTCGATCTTGGCCCGGGTCTCGGCCCGCTTGGGCGCCAGCAGCGAGCAGCAGTCCTCGTCGGGCAGCTCGGAGATCTCCAGCGTGCCGATGCGCCGGGCCTCGGCCATGATCTCGGTCTTGTCCCAGCCCACGAGCGGGCGCAGGATCGGCAGCTCGACGGCGTTGTCCTGGGCCGTGATGTTGGTCAGCGTCTGCGAGGAGACCTGCCCGAGCGCGTCGCCCGTGATCAGGGCGGAGGCGCGGATGCGGTGGGCGACCTCCTCGGCCGTCTTCAGCATCAGCCGCCGCTGCGCGATCACCGCCAGCCGGTCCTGGCCCGAGGTGCGGATCGACTGCTGCGCCTTGCCGAACGGCACCACCCACAGCCTCGACCTGCCCTGGAACCGGTCGAGCTTCCTGACCAGCGCGTACGCCTTGTAGATCGACTCCGACGTGGTGAACGGGATGCCGGAGAAGTGCAGGAAGTCGACGTGCAGGCCGCGCCGCATCATCCGGTAGGCGGCCACGGGCGAGTCGATGCCGCCCGACATGAGCACCAGCGCCCTGCCGCTGCTGCCGACGGGCAGGCCGCCCTGGCCGGGGATGCCGCCGGTGAAGACGAACACCTCGTCCCTGTCGACCTCGATGAAGACCGTCAGCTCGGGGTTGCTCAGGTCGACCGGCAGGCCGTACTCGTCGTTGATGGCGCCGCCCACCAGCCGGTCGAGCTCGTTGGAGCGCAGCGGGAAGCGCTTGTCGCGGCGGCGGGAGCGGACCGCGAAGCGGGCGCCCCGTTTGGCCTCCTCGCTCTCACCGACCAGTTCGAGCCCGGCCTTGAGCACCGCGTCGGGGTCCTTGGCGACCCGCCAGGCGCGGTGGATCCAGACTAGCCCCGGCACGTCGGCGACCCGCTGGGCCACCGCGTCGGCCTGCTCGGCGGTGGCGCCCTGGGGCAGGAAGATCGCGACCACTCCGTGCCGCCTGCGTACGTCGGTCTTGACGCCGAGCGGCTGGATCGCCTCGCGGATGTTGCTGATGAGGCGGCGCTCGAAGAGCTCGCGGTTCTTGCCCTTGAGGACGATCTCGCCCAGCTTGAGCAGAACGCACGGCTCGCCCAGGGCGGACATCGTCATGGTGGAACCTCCGGGGATGATGGGGAAACACGCCGTTGATGGCAACGTCGCGACCCATCGAGTTTAGTCCGCGTCGAGTCCCCGCTCGATCGCATATCGCACGAGCTCCACCCGGTTGTGCAACTGCAGCTTGCCGAGGGTGTTCTGCACGTGGTTCTGGACGGTGCGGTGCGAGAGCACCAGCCGTTCGGCGATCTGTCGGTACGACAGCCCCTTGGCGACCAGCCTGAGCACCTCGGTCTCCCGCTCGGTCAGCCGCGGCCGCTCCGCACCGGCTCGCCCGGCCGGCCCGCCGGGGCCGGGCTGCGCGGCCAGGCGCCGGTATTCGCCGAGCACCAGCCCGGCCAGGCCCGGCGTGAACACGGCGTCGCCGTCGGCGGTGCGCCGGACCGCGTCGAGGAACTCCTCCCGGCCCGCCGATTTCACCAGATATCCGGACGCACCGGCCTTGACCGCCTCCAGGACGTCCTCCTGCTCGGCGCTGGCCGACAGCACCAGCACTCTGGGCGCCGGCTCCACGGCGGCCAGCCGCGCGGCCACCTCAGGGCCGGGCAGGTCGGGCAGGTGCAGGTCGAGCACCACCACGTCGGGCCGCACCGCCCCGGCCACGCGTACCGCCTGCCGCCCCTCCCCCACGGCGGCCACGACCTCGTAGCCCGCCTCCGTGAGGTCTCTGGCGACGCCGTCGCGCCACATGGGATGGTCGTCCACCACCATGACCCGCACCATGCCGGTCACTCTAACGCGGCACCCCTGGATCAGGACCAGACCGGGGATCACGCGGGGATGGTGATCACGCCGGGACGGTGATCTCGACCTCCGTGCCCTGGCCGGGGACGCTCACGATCGAGACCCGCCCGCCCAGCTCGGCCACCCGCCCCCTGATCGACCTGGCCACCCCCATCCGCCCGTCGGCCGCCGCCTGCTCCAACCGGCCGTCGGGGATGCCGGGCCCATCGTCCCTGACACTGACGGTCACGGCCCCGTCGCACGACTCGGCCAGGACCCACGCCCGCGCCCCCGCCCCGCAGTGCGCGCGTACGTTGTCGAGTGCGGCCCCCACGGCGGCGGAGAGCTCCTCGGCCACCTCCGTGGGCAGCACCAGCGGCGTGGCCGGGGTGGAGATCGTGACCTCGGGCGAGCCGTGCCGGCCGAGCAGCGCGCGCAGGTCGGCA
>NZ_BAAAMU010000247.1:0-5671 GCF_039529435.1 Nonomuraea maheshkhaliensis | reverse complement strand
CTGGCGACGGAGCACGCGAACAACGCCTACCGCGCGGCCGAGGACGCGTTGAAGGCGGCCGAGACGGCGCAGGCCGTCTACACGGCGGCGCGCGAGGCGGACGACGAACGGCTCAAGAACGAGTTCGAGCTGGAACTGTCCTTCGCCCAGCACATCAGTCAGAAGGCCGCCGAGTCCCGGCTGGGGGAGGCCCGCGGCTTCGGCGTGCCGATGCGGCGCTACCACACCCCGGAGATCGACGCGCTGATCGCCCAGGCCGCCCACCCGCAGGCCGATCCGGCCGTGGCGGCCGGCAAGGTGCGGCAGGTGGCCCGCTACTTCGCGACCGTGCCCGGCACGTGGACCAGCTCCGCCGCCATGGCCGCCCTGGGTGAGGACGACAGGGTTCTCGCCGTCGAGTTCGTCAAGAGCGGGCTCGCCGCCGCCGAGGAGCAGGACGACCGTACGACGCTGACCGGGCTCCTGGTCACCGGCAGCCCGGCCAGGAGAGCCGCAGGACAAAGGGCTCTGGACGGCTCGTGGCAGGACGTCATCGCGTTCCTCGACAACCCGGTCTATCCGGAACGAGCCGGTGAGGAACGCGAGGAGGTCGGGCGGATCCTGGCCGAGGCCCGCCGGGCCGGCCACACGGAGACCGAGGAGGCGGCGAACCTCGCCCTGCGCTCCGACGACCCGGCCAAGCTGACGGAGTTCCTGGAGGTGACGCACAACACCGCGTACGCGATCGACGTCAGGGCCAAGGTCACCGCGATAGCCGGGGACGACCAGTACGGCACCGAGGTCCGCAACGGCGCCCGGGTGGCCCTGGCCGGCACGACGGCGACGCAGGCGGAGTTCCTGGAGGTGGAGCGGCACCGCGCGGCGGAACGCGACTACGCGACCGCCACGCACAACTACATCGCCACCTCGCTGATGATCGAGACCTCGCAGATCGCGCAGCAGGCCGTCGAGTTCGCCCGCACCGCGCAGGCCGCGGCGGCGGAGGCACGCGGGGCGGCGGAGGCGGCCATCGGGTACGCGAACGACGCCGGCAAGGCCGCCGACCAGGCACGGACGTTCGCCACCCAGGCCGTCGCCCACGCCCGCGACGCCGGCGCCTCCGCCGAGCGAGCCGCGCAGGCGGTCCGCACCGCCGCCGCCGCGACCAAGCAGGCCCAGCGGTCGGCCAGGGAGGCGTCTCTCTCGGCGCGCTGGGCCCGCGCCTCGGCCGTCGCGGCGGCCAAGGACGCGAGCAGCGCCTTCGCCGCCTACGACGCCGCGTTCGCCTCGGCGATCAGGGCGAACAAGAGCGCGTCGGAGGCGGCCGCCATCGCCGCCGCGGTGTTCGAGCACTACCGGGAGGAGGCCGAGAAGTATCTGAGCACGCTCAAGGGCGAGTGGTACGGGCACTGCAAGTGGGGCCCGGAGGACGGCCTGCCCGGCTACAACGACTGCAACGCGTACGTGGAGGAGATCCTCAACGACCCCAAGGGCCCGCTGCACGACCCGGACGGCTACGCGAAGGAACGCGTCGAATACTGCAAGAGGCAGTTCGTGGGCAAGGCGCAGGACGCCTGCATGTCCGTCGTCATGAGCCCGCTGTTCTACTTCGCCGCACGGGGGATCGCCGACCAGGAGAGCGAGGCCCACCGGCTCGGCGAGGAGTACATGGCCCTGACCGCGCTGGACCTGCTCAACGCCACCTCCCAGCTGACCGTGATCGGCGCGTGCAAGAACGCCTTCGGCAGCCACTGGAAGGGTAAGGCGTGGAACTTCACGGACTGCTTCACCGGAGTCCTGGGCCTGACCGAGGATCCCGACTGGAACGAGTACTCGCGCGAGTGGAAGGGGACCTTCATCGAGTCCCTCGTTCCCGAAGAGCTCCGGTTCACCGAGTACAACTCGCTCCTGGGCACGATGTACCTGCACGGGCACATGTCCGACCGGACCATCCTGTCGGCCATCTACGAGTCGGGGCTGGCGACCGCGCTGCACCGCACGGTGCCGGTCGGGTGCGTCCTGGAGGGCGGGGAGTGCCCGTTCGCGGACACCGCGCAGCAGCTCAAGAACGTGAGCGAGTCGCTCAAGCAGACGAACAACCAGGGCTACATCGTCGACGGGTCAGGACGGCTGCTCGACGCGAGCGGCCTGCCCATCGCGAGCCTGCCGCCGATCGACGACCTCGACAAGTGGGCGCGCTACACGGTCGAGAGCGGGCTGCACGACGACCTGGCGGCCCTGGAGAAGCGTCTCGCCCTGCTGTACGGGCAGGCGTTCGGGCTGCCGATGGCGCCGCCGGCCTGGCACCTTGAGACGCAGCTCGCCTATCGCGTCGCCACGCGGGACGTGGAGCTGCGGGACAACACGCTCCGGCTCGTCATGAACAATCCGGGCGGTGTCTGCGACGCGGTGCCGATCGAGGGCACCGGGCCCGACCGGGAGCGACAGGCGGTGGCCGGGTGCGTGCAGGCCGTCAAGATGTTGCTCCCGGCAGGAACGACCATGATCATCTACTATCCGAACCCGGACAATCCAGCCGAACTCCTCGAAGTCACGGTGCGCGGGGTGGGCCGCTGGCTGGACTGACACTCACCTTGAACCCGTCGCCTTGATCCACCGGCCGGAATCACCAGGTTCCGGCCGGTGGCGTGTCCATCGCCGCCGCCCGGGACGTGCTCGCCCAGGGCCTGGCCGCCAGCGGTGCTCCGGCGCCACCTCCTCGCCCGCCGGCGGTGGCGGGCCGTGGGCGCTGCGGGCCGAGGTCTGAGAGGGTGGTCCGGTGCGGATTGCGCTGCTCGGACCGGTGCGAGTCCTCGACGACGACGCGCGCCGGGTCACGCTGGGCGGAGCGCGCTCGAGGGCGCTCGTGGCCCGGCTGGCGCTGGACGCCGGCCGGGCGGTGACGTCCGACGCGCTCATCGACGACCTGTGGGACGGCACACCGCCCGGCGACGCGGCCAACGCGCTGCAGGCCCTGGTGTCGCGGCTGCGCAAGTCACTGCGCGGGGTGGCCGTCGTGGAGTCGGTCCCCGGCGGCGACCGGCTGGCGGTTCGGGCGGCGGACGTGGACGCGCCCCGCTCCGAGGAGCGGGCCGGCGTCGGCGGGCGCCTGCGCGCCGCCGGGCGCGACGAGGCCGCCGCGCGCCTGCTCGGCGAGGTGCGCGACCTGTGGTCGGGCCAGGCGCTGGCCGACCTGCCCGACCTGCCGTTCGCCGGCTCCGCCGCGCTGCGGCTGGCCGACCTGCGGCTCCACGCCGCCGAGGACCGGTTCGACGCGGCACTGCGGCTGGACCGGCACCCCGAGGTGCTGGCCGAACTGGAGGATGTAGGAACGCGCCATCCGCTCCGGGAACGGCTGGCGGGCCTGCGGATGCGGGCCCTGTACGCGGCCGGGCGGCAGGCCGACGCGCTGGCTGCGTACGAGCGGACCCGGGCCGCGCTGGCCGGGGCGCTGGGCGTCGACCCGTCGGCCGAGCTGCGCGAGACCCACCTGGCGATGCTCCGCGGCGAGTTCGCCCTCCCGGGCCGGGCGGCGCGTGGACGGCTGCCCGCGCGGCTGACCAGCTTCGTCGGGCGCGAGGACGAGCTGCGGCTGCTGGCCGGGCTGTTGGAGACGGCCCGGCTGGTCACCGTCGTCGGGCCCGGCGGGGCCGGCAAGACCCGCCTGGCCCTGGAAGCGGTGACCCGGCACAGGTCCTGCGAACGCGGCCGAGTCTGGTTCGTCCCACTGGCGGGCGTGACGGCACCGGACCGCCCGCCCGAGGCGGTGCACGGCGGGCCGGCCAGGCTGACCGACGCGATGCACGGCGCGGTCAGCTCGCGGGACCCGGGCCCGCCCGAAGCGGTGCTCGGCGCGTCCGAGCGGCTGGCCGAGGCGGTGCTCGGGGTCGTCAGCTCCCGCGACCCGAGCCCGCCCGAGCAACGCACGGCCGGGCGGGCGGTGGATCCGGTGGAGCGGGTGGCCGAGTTGCTCGGTGCGGGGGAGGCGGTGCTGGTGCTCGACAACTGCGAGCACCTGCTGGACGCCGCGGCCGGGTTCGGGCGGCGGCTGCTGGACCGCCTGCCGTACCTGACGATCCTGGCGACCAGCAGAGAGGCGCTGGCGGTCACCGGCGAGGCGCTGTGCCGGCTGGCGCCGCTGCCGGAGCCGGCGGCGGTGCGGCTGTTCGCGGACCGGGCCAGAGCCGTGCGGCCGGACTTCGAGCTGGACGCCGACACGTCGGGGCCGGTGGCGGAGATTTGCCGGCGGCTGGACGGACTGCCGCTCGCGCTCGAACTGGCCGCGGCCAGGCTGCGTTCGATGCCGGTCGGCCAGATCGCCCGGCGGCTCGACGACCGCTTCCGGCTGCTCACGTCCGGAGACAGGGCCGCGCTGCCGCGCCAGCGGACGCTGGCCGCCGTGGTCGAATGGAGCTGGGAGCTGCTGAGCGAGCCGGAGCAGGCGCTGGCCAGGCGGATGTCGATCTTCCCGGCCGAGGCGGGGAGCGCGGCCGTGGAAGCCGTCTGCTCCGACCCAGACGGCGACGGCCCGGTGCCGGCCGAGGACGCCGTCTACGTGCTCGGCTCGCTGGTCGAGAAGTCGATCGTGCAGGGCGACGACGGACGCTACCGGATGCTGGAGACCGTACGGGTCTTCGCGGCGGAACGGCTGCGCCAGGCCGGCGAGCGGGCGGCGACCTCCGCCCGGTTCGTGGCGTTTTTCCGGAACCTGATGGAGGAGCAGGAACCGGTGCTGCTCACCGGCGCCCAGGTGCGCGCCAAGGACGTCATCGAGGGCGAATACGACAACCTGGTCTCCGCGTTGCGCGTGTCCATCGACGACGGCGACGCCGATTCCGCCTGGCGGCTGCTCGGCCCGCTCTGGCTCTACTGGAACGCCCGCTTCGACGCCCGCGCCGAGGGGTTCCTGGCCGAGGTGCTGGAGTTCGGCGACGCGCTGCCCCGCCAGGTCCTGGCCGCCTTCACCGCGATGCACCGGCTGGCCAACAACAGCGGGTCGCTGCCCGATCCCGCCGAGGCGCGCGCGGTGATCGAGGACGTCCACCGCACCGGCGCGATCGACCGCTACCCGATGCTGGCCGTGATCGCGATCGCCCCCGCGTACTTCCTCGGCTTCGACGACCTGCTCGAACGCGAGCTGCCCAGGGCGATGGCGCACCCGCACCCGTGGGCCAGGGCGGCGGCCCACTGGGTGGACGCCTTCGCCCTGACCGACCGCGGCGACTGGCGCGGCGGGGCCGAGCGGCTGGCCGTCACACTGAGCCTGTTCGAGAGCGTGGGCGACCGGTACGGGCTGGCGATGACGCTGATGAGCCTGGCGCGCGTCCACTCGGTCGAGGGCGAGTACGGCACGGCCGTCACCATGGCCGAGCGCGCCGTCGCCCTGGCCGCCGAGTTCAGTGCCGGTGAGGAGGTCATGTACCGCTCCTGGCTGGCCGGGCTGCGCATGCGCGGCGGCGACCAGGAAGGTGCGGCGGCGGACGTGGCGGCCGCGCGGCGCCGGGTGGTGCGGCGGGCGCAGCCGTACTCGGAGATCGAGCTGCTCCTGCGCCTGGCCGACCTGCACCGGCGCACCGGCGAGGTGGACCGGGCCGAGCGGACGCTTGACCGGCTGGAGGCGTTCGCGCGGGAGATGTCGATCCAGGCGCAGGAGCAGCTCGATCTCCGAGTACGGCTGCGCCCGCCGCACCAC
>NZ_BAAAMU010000246.1:0-5733 GCF_039529435.1 Nonomuraea maheshkhaliensis | reverse complement strand
CACCACCAAGAACACCTACGACGACTACGGCCGCCCGCTGACCGCCACCGACGCCATGGGCAAGGTCTCCAGCACCGCCTATCAGCCCTCGGTGGGATGGCCGTATCAGGGGATCACGGTTACCAACCCGCTGGGCCACACCATCACCACCACCTCCTCCCACCGCAACGGCCTGCCCACCAAGCTGGTCGACGCCAACAACAAGGTCACCGAGATCGACTACGACGCTCTCGGCCGCGCCTCGGCTCTGTGGGAGCCCGACCAGCCCAGGGCCGGCGGCACGCCAACCGCGACCGTCGCCTACGACCTCCCGTTCAACGGCAACCTCGGCCAGCCCACCGCCCCGGCCAAGACCACGCTGCGCAAACTACTGCGCGGCACGACATATCTGTCCACCTACGGCTATGAGGATGGCTTCGGCCGGCAGCGCGAGACCCAGACCGAATCGCCGGTCGGTGGCCGCGTGGTCCTGGTGACGGCTTACGACGGCCGCGGCCTGGAGGGGGCGTCCTCCCAACCTGTGCACAACACAGGAGCCCCCGGCGCAGGCTTGCTGAACCCGGCACTGACCGCACTTCCGTCGTGGACCAAGACCGTCTACGACAGCATGGAACGCCCGACTGCGGTCATCGACTACCACCTGAGCACCGAGTTCCGCCGGACCACGACCGTTTATCCCGGACTGGACCGGGTCGAGGTCGTTCCGCCCGTCGGCGGTAAGACCGTCACCGTCTCCGACGTCTTCGACCGCACCGTGAAGACCGAGGAGTGGAAGGACGGCACCACCCACCACGACACCACGTACACCTACAGCGCCGCCGGAGACCTTACCAAGATCACCGATGCGAACGGCAACGTCCGCACGTTCACCTACGACTGGCTCAGCCGCCGTACGACGGCCACTGATCCCGACGCCGGTTCGTCCTCCTACGGCTATGACGCCGCAGGCCGACCGGTATGGACCATTGACGGCAAGGGCGGCAAGGTCTCCACCGTCCACGACGATCTGGGCAGACGCGTCAGCCAATGGGCAGGCGAGCCACAGACAGGAACCAAGCTCGCCGAATGGACCTACGACTCCGTCGCCAAGGGCCGTCTCACTGCCGCCACCCGTTACGTCGGCTCCAGCAGCTACGTCGATGCCATCACCTCGTACGACAACTCCTACCGTGCGACAGGCACGAAGCTCACCATTCCGCCCGCCGAAGGAGCGCTGGCGGGTGAGTACCAGTTCACCGCGAGCTACGATGCGGCGGGTAACCTGATCAGTCAGAGCATGCCGGGGAAGGGCGACCTGGCAGCCGAGACGCTCACCTTCGGCTACACCGGTCTCGGCCTGGTCAAGGACCTCACCTCCGACTACGGCGGCGGCACCACCTACGTCAAGGAAACGGTCTTCTCGGCCACCGCTCGGCTCAACGAGCGTTCTTATGGCGCCAACGCCCAGGTGAAACGCACCTACACCTGGGACGAGGCCACGGGATGGCTGAACCGTCTCACCACGACCGCCGGCTCGCAGGTCGCACAGGACGACACCTTCACCTACAACAATGGTGGACAGGTCACCCGCATCCAGGACGCTCCAGCGGGCCAGTCCGAATGCTTCGGATACGACGGCCTCGATCGGCTGACCACCGCGTTCACCACGACCGCCGGCACCTGCACGGCCGGCGACGGTCAGGGTGTCGACCCGTACAACCAGTCGTTCACCTACGACGCGGTCGGCAATCTGCAGACCGTCACCGACAACGGGGCCACTTCCACCTACGGTTATCCGGCACCGGGCGCGTCCGCGACACGGCCCAACGCCGTCACCTCCATCACGCGCCCCGGCCGGACCGATACCTACGGCTACGATGCCGCCGGTCAGCTCGTCGCCCGAACCGTCGACGGCAAACAGTCCACCTTCACTTGGAACGCCCTGGGACAGATGGACAAAGCCGTTGTCGACGGCGCCGAAACCTCGATGGTCTACGACGCCGACGGCGAACGGCTCATCCGCCGGGACCCTGACGGCTCCTCCACTCTCTACCTCGGCGGCATGGAGATCCGGGCGACCGGCGGCATCGCCAAGGCCACCCGCTACTACTCCGGTCCTGACGGCGCCGTGGTCGCGATGCGCACCAGCGGTGGCATCCAGTGGCTGGCGTCAGGCATGCACGGATCCACCCAGCTCGCCGTGAACGACAGCACCGGGCAGGTCTCCCGCGAGCGCTACCTGCCCTACGGTCAGCGGCGCGGAAGCGATGACCTGCCGTTCACCGACAGGGGTTTCCTCGGCAAGGTCGAGGACTCGGCCACCGGCCTCAACTACCTGTCGGCCCGCTACTACGACCCGGCGATCGCCAAGTTCGTCTCCACGGACCCGCTGCTGGACTTGACCAAACCGCAATGGACCAATCCGTATTCGTACGCCGGCAACAATCCCGTGGGTGCTTCCGACCCCACCGGGTTGAAGGTGATCGATGACGCGGGATCGGCTGACCCGTGCGCCAAGCCCAAGAGCACGGGATGCAAGGTCAAGCGCAAGCAGGAGGCCGATGCCGCGCTGCGCGCCGCGCAGGCAGAAGTGCAACGGCAGCTCAAGGCGCTCGTTGACGCCGTACTGTCCATAGCGAAGATCGCGGCCGACGAACTGGGCATCACCGCCGGCATCAAGTGCTTCACCACCGGGGACCTGGGGGCCTGCGGGGAAACGGCACTTAACATCCTCGGCTCACTCGCAGGCGGCCTCGCCGGCAAGCTGGCGGCGAAATACGCACTGCCCTGGAAGTGGAAGAAGGCCTACGAACTCGGCAAGGCGATCTGGAAACACGCTGGTGACGCCATCAGCGCCTTCAAGAACTGGCTGGCGGCGAAGGACAAGCTCAAGATAGCCGAGCGAGCCAGGGAAGCGGCGACCAAGGCACTAGGCGACTGCAACAGCTTCGTTCCCGGCACCTTGGTCGTGATGGCCGACGGGAGTACCAGACCGATCGAAGACGTCGACGTCGGCGATCATGTCCTGGCGACCGATCCGCATACGGGCGAGCGTTCAGCCCAACCCGTACTGGCGCGCATCGTCGGCGAAGGTGCCAAGAACCTGGTGCAGATCTCGGTCACGACCGAGGACGGCTCAGGAGTGCTGATCGCGACCGCCGAACACCCGTTCTGGGTGGATGACCTGCAGACCTGGGTCGGCGCCACTCGACTGTCGCCAGGCATGTGGCTCAGGACCGGAGCCGGCACGCACGTCCAGATCGCGGCTGTCAGCAAGTGGACCAGCGGTAAGCAGGACGTCTACAACCTCAGTGTCGCGGGCCCGCACACGTATCACGTGGCAGCGGCGAACACCGACGTCCTGGTTCACAACGACAACCCGACGTGCGACCTCGCGGCAGCGATGAAGCGGGCGCTGGCGAAGAAGGCCGGGTTCACCGGGGTGGGCGAGCGCCTGATCGTTGACGAGAACCTCTCGCCCGGCCTGGCCGCGTTCCTGCGGAAGCAGGGATACGACGTGCGGAGTGTCGCGGAGATGGGTCTCAAAGGCGCGAAGGATTCAGAACTCGCCCGGCTCGCCGAACAACTCGGCGCGAAAGTGGTGACCCGGGACCGCGGCCGGCAAATGGACGGAGGTTTTGGGCGGAATGCGATTCAGATAAACTCGAAGATCAGTAGTTTCGCGGCGATCCTGAGGATCATCACCGGTAAATGACAGACATTCCTGGCCACCCCGGGCCAAGCGCGGCCGAATGTTCCGCGATCCACGAACGGTGGGTCGCGGAACGGAATCGGCGTACCGAGGATCCCGGTTATCGGGAGGAGTGGTACTCCGAGCAGTGCGGCGGCTGCCGGTTCTGGTTGCCGCTGTCCGGCGAACTGGGCAGGGACTACGGCGCGTGCGCGAATCCGGCCTCGCCCTTCGACGGACGAGTCCGTTTCGAGCATGACGGGTGTGAGGCCTTCCAGGAGTCGGGAGCCTGGTCCACGCCGGAGGATCATGACGCGCATCGACGCTGGATGACTTATCTCCGCACGCTGGACAGCATGGACGAGGGCGGCCTTGATTTGCTCCGCGCCGCTCTCGCCGAAGAGCCTGACCGTGAGATGGCGCTGGCCGTGATCCTCCGCGCGCTGGAGGTGGTGGGTGCGAGCGAGCGGCAGGAGTGGATCGAGCTCGCCCCGCCAGGGGAGGGCCGCGAGCACGCCGAGTCACGAGCAAGAGATCTCGGCATCGTGGCGGGCGGGCCGACAGGTGTGCCCGACGAGTGGTCGGACTGGACTCAGCAGCGGATAGCGGCGACGAGTTCGGATCTTGCGATGCTGGACCTGCTCGCCCAAGCCGGGCGCACCCGAGGCATCCGGCGGATGGCCGCCGAGCGTAGGCAGGCGATGGTTTTGCGTCCCGAGGCCGGGGACGACCGCTGATCCGGCTGCAGGTCGGGAATCGAACGCCTGATGACGCTTTCCTCGATCGTCTTGTACCGCCGCGTCAGCTCTCGGACGATCTCCGGCAGCGTCCCGGTGTCGCCTCCGCATCCGCCGAAGCTGGGCGAGTCGCCGCACCTCAATGCCACGATCTATGCCCTTTACTGCTGCTTCCTGTTGTCGATCTGGGCCAGCAGCCGGCGTTCAACCCAGGAGGAGCGACGCGGCGGCTCGTACAGGCTGATGACAGCTGCCGCCCTCCCAGAGCGCCCGCTCCAACCAGAATCACCGGCCACTTGGACGCTCGCCAGTAACAGGAAGCCACCAGCGCGTCTCCCCACCGTCGAACATCCCCTACAACGGCAACCCGCCCGGCTCGGCGCGATAGGCGACGGGACCGTCCATGGCATACAGATCGAAGCCTTCCGGCCCCCAGGACTGTCAATGTGCGGTCGGCTCGAAGCGCGGTGCCGGTGTTGCCACCGGTCCGTTTCTCCGAGCCGCCGTCCCGAACCCGCCGTGCGGCTCTCACCGCAACGGGCTCTCCACGTGTCTTGCCCGATGGTCAGCTGGTGGCTGCCGGTTCGATGGTCCACGGAGTGGGGATGGTCGCTCCGCGGTATCGGTAGCGGACGATCGCAACGCTGGATGCGCCGCGGAAGGCCACCGATCCTTCGGCGAATCTCCAGCCCTGGTCGCAGAATCTCCGCAGCTGACTGCGGGGTATCCGGTGTTTGCGAAGGAGCCATCGGGCGATCCGCTGCCACGCGTGGCGGTCGATCGCGGCGAAGGTCTTCTTGGACACGCCATGGCGGAAATAGTTCGCCCACCCGGCCAGCATCCGGTTCAACCCGCTCAGCAGGGCGGCCAGACTCTGGTTGCGGGTGTGTCTGTAGGTCCGTTCCGAGATCCGGTCCTTGATCGCCTGGACGGCTGCCGCGGACGGGCGGGTATAGACGACGAGCTTGTTCGTGCCGCGTTTCCGCTGGCGGCGAATGTGCTGGCCGAGGAAGTCGAAGCCGTCGTCGATGTGGGCCACACGGGTCTTGTCCACGGATAGGCGCAGGCCGAGCCGGGCCAGGACCGCCGTGATCTGCTCACGCAGCATCTCGGCCCGCTCGGCTGGTCCGGACACCCTGACGACGAAGTCGTCGCAGTAGCGGATCAGCCGCCAGTTGCCCTGCCCGGCGCGTCTGCGCTTGGTGCGCTGGTAGTCGGTGCCCATCAGGATGTGCCACTGGCTGTGGAAGTGCTCATCCAGTGCCGTCAGGGCGTCGACTACGACTACAACGAGGAGACCGGCTACGAGAGCTGGGGCCGCTTCTT
>NZ_BAAAMU010000245.1:0-5734 GCF_039529435.1 Nonomuraea maheshkhaliensis | reverse complement strand
AGGACCTGGCCATCGACGCGGTGCGCGCCGCCGCCCGCGAACTGCCCATGGAGCCACCGTTCCGCCCGCTGCTGCCGCCGCTGCCCGCCTCACTGCCGCTCAGTGAGGTCGAGGGGGCGGGCGGGGTGCCGTACGGGCTGGCGGACGACCCCGCGAACCAGGCGCAGCCCGCGATGGCGCTCGACCTGCGCGGGAACGAGCGGCTCATGGTGGCGGGCGGGCCGCAGTCGGGGCGCACCACGTTCTGCCGGACGCTGATCTCCAGCCTGGCCGCCCGCACCTCGCCCGCGCAGGTCTGGCTGTACGTGGTCGAGCACCGGCCCGGCGGGCTGGCCACGTACGCGGACCTGCCGCACTGCGGGGCCGTCGCGGGGGCGGGCGAGCCCGACCGGATCAGGCGCATGGTGACGTGGCTGGCGGGCGAGGTGGAGCGGCGGCGGCTGGCACAGGCGTCGCCAGGTGAGCCGGCCACGCCGGTCATCGTGTTCGTGATCGACGGGTGGGAGTGCTTCGAGGACCGCGCCGACCCCGACTTCTTCGAGACGCCGCTGCTGGCCACGCTGCGCTCGATCGTGGCCGGCGGGCCGCCGGTGGGGGTGCACACGGTGGCCGCGGGCGGGCACGACATGTTGCGGGGCAAGACGCCCGACCTGTTCTCGCGGCGGCTGTTCCTGCCGTTCGCGCGGGAGGAGACGCGGCGGTCGTACCTGTCGTCGGGGATGGTGTCGCCGCCCGTCCTGCCGGGGCGGGCGATCGAGGCGGCCTCGGGGCTGCACGTCCAGGTGTGCCTGCCGCCCGAGCACATCCCGTCGCCACCCGGCCGGCCCCGGCACGGCCGCGAGTCCGCGCCTTCGGTCAAGACGTTCCCGCCGCTGCCGGCGCGCGTCCCGCTGGACGGGCTGCCCGGCACGGCCGTCGGGATCGGCGGCCCCGACGTCGCGCCCGTCGAGCTCGACCTGTTCGACCTCGGCCCGCATCTGGTGCTGGTGTCCGGGCCACCGGGGTCGGGCCGCAGCAACGCGGCGCTGGTCCTGGCGACGAGGCTGCTGCGGGCCGGGGTGCACGTCCTGGCCGTCGCGCCGCCCAGGTCGCCGCTGGCCCACGCCCTCCCCGGCGCCAGAACTCTGGCCGGCACCTCGTTCACCGACGCGGACCTGCGCGAGGCCGCCGAGTCGTTCGCCGGCGAGCGGTACGCGGTCGTCGTGGACGACTTCGACCAGCTCACCGTCACGCCGCGCGAGCAGGGCTTCGACACCCTGCCCACCCTCCTCCAGGACATCCTCGCCCCGGCCGAGCTGGGCCGGCGCGCGCTCGTCCTGGCCGGTGACGCGACCCCGCTCCTGGAGGGGCACCGGCGCTCGCTGTCCGGGGAGGTCACGGAGATGCTCAGATCGGGCACCCGCTGCCTGCTGACCCCGACGAACCGGGTGAACGCGCGGGAACACGGCGTGAGCCTGGAACCCGACCAGTTCTTCGCGGGGCCTGTGGGGCGGGGGTACCTGGGGACGTCCAGGAAGGTGGAGCTGGTTCAGCTGGCGGTGCTGTGAGCCGCGGTCGCCTCAGAGCCGCTGGGCGTGGACGAGCTGGTCCTCCACGCGCCAGCCGACGGGCCGCTCCGACTCCTGGAACCACGGGTAGCCCTTGGCCGCCCACGCCTGTCTGGCCCGCAGCACACCCGCCAGTGTCGCGTCCTGATAGCCGAACTCCGTGCCGCAGCAGGCGCAGATCTCCCACGTGGGCGACCTGCCGTCGTCGCCCCATGGCGGGCTGGATTGCAGAAGGCCGCAGACCCGGCAGTAGGGGTCGCCGTCATTGGGCATTGAAGTAGTCCAGGTTCGTCGGATAGCCGTGTACCTGTGGGTCGGGGATGAAGTACGTCCGTGGAGCACCCTGCGCGTTCAGCACCCCGAACTGATCGGTCTGCGGATTGTAACGAACGACGTCGCCGTTCGGCCGCTGCCTCGTGAGGGTCCCAGGACTGCTGCCGGTCAGGAAGCCCGTCGCCTCCTCCACGTATTCCTTCGCGTTGTTCAGGTGCGGGAACTCGGCCCCGTGGCTGCGCCAGTGACCGTAGGCGTTCTCGACCGAGGTCCTGCTGCTGGTCGAGCTCCAGATCCCGTACGGGCTCAAGCCCAGGGGGTCGATCCAGGTGTGGGGGTTGGGGACGTAGGCGTGGGGGTCCCAGCCGCCCCTCAGCCCGATCGGGTCCGAGGTGGCGTAACGGGCCGAGTCCGGGTCGTAGTGGCGCAGGTAGTTGTAGTACAGGCCCGACTCCGCGTCCTCGTACTGGCCGGGGAAGCGCAAGGGGCAGTCGGGGCCGGTGGTGAGCGCGCCCGGGGAGGCGCCCCAGAGGGTGCGGCGGGTGCGCCAGGCCACCTCGCCCCCTGCGTCCACCAGCTCGGACGGCGTCCCGGCTAGATCGGTGGCGATGGCGTAGAAGCGTTCGTCCACCTGGTCCTGGGAACGTTCGGTCTGGGTCAGGGGGCGGAAGGTGCCGGGGGCCCAGTCCCAGGCCGTCACCCGGTCGTCGGCGGACTGCTCGGCCAGGGTGAGGCCGTCCCAGACGAAGTCCGTGCGCTGGGAGCCGTCGGTGCGTTCCTTGGCGATGCGGCGGCCGAGCGGGTCGTAGAGGTAGCGCCAGCGGGCCCCGTCAGGGGTGGTGACGTGGGTCAGCCGGTCGTCGGCGTCCCAGGTGTAGTGCCAGGTGCGGGGTTTGGCGGACAGGCCCTTGCGCCGGCGCACGATTGTGCGGCCCTGGCGGTCGTACTCGTAATGGGTGCGGCCCGCCTGGCGGATCATGGTGCCGGTGTAGGCGCGCGGCCCCTGGCCGTCCCCCTGCGCGGGCCAGGCGGCGTCGGTGATCCGGCCCGCGGAGTCGTAGGCGTAGCTCTCCGACCAGCCGGCGCCGTGGACGGCGGTGACGCGGCCCACCGGGTCGAGGTCGAAGCGGCGGCGGCCGGACAGCAGGTCGTCGATCTCCGTCAGCTGCCCGTCCCTGCGATAGCCGTACGTGCGGCGCTGGACCACGCGCCGGCCCGGCCCTCGGGTGAGGGTCTGGGACTGCAGGTGGGAGTCGTCGTCCCACTCGTGCGTCAGGGAGACGCCGGCGCCGAAGGTGCGCGACAGCTCGCGTCCGGCCGGGTCGTGGTCGAAGTGGAGGGTCTGGCCGCTCGTCTCCAGGCTCTGGGGGAGGCCGCGGGCGTCGTAGGTCCAGATCGTCTCGGTGCCGGACGGCGTGCGGCGCAGCACCCTGCGGCCGAGGGCGTCGTAGGCGGAGGTCAGGGTGCGGCCGTTGCAGGTCTCGGCGATGACGCGGCCGTGGGCGTCGCGGGTGAGGGTCAGGTCGGCGTCGGGGTTCGCGGCGTGGGTGAGGCGGCCGAGCGCGTCGTAGTCGTACGTGGTGAGCCGGTCGCCCGCGCGCCGGCCGATGAGCCGGTCGAGGACGTCGTAGACGTAGCTGGTCGACTGGCCCTCGCCGTTGATCCGTTCGGTGAGGTTGCCGGCCGGGTTACGCACGTAGGTGAGGACGCGACCGTCGAAGTCGCGCTCCTCGACCAGGTTGCCCACGGGGTCGTAGGTGTAGGTCCAGGTCAGCCCGTGCGGGCCGGTGACCTGGGTGAGGCGCAGCTCGGTGTCCCAGGTGAACTCGATCCGCGCCCCGTCGGGGGTGGTGCGGGCGGTGGGCACGTCGAAGGGGCCGATCTCGAAGCGGGTGATCTCGCCCATGGCGTCCACGTGCTCGACGAGGTTGTTCTCCGCGTCGTACGACCACCGTTCGACGGCGCCGCCCGGGGTGGTGCGGGTGGCCGGTTTGCCCTCGACCGTCCAGGTGTGGCGGGTGGTGTGGCCGAGCGGGCCGGTGACGGCGCTGACGCGGCCGAACGGGTCGCGTACACAGGTCGTGGTGGCGCCCGCCGGGTCGCTGATCGCCACGGGCAGCCCGGCGGGGTCGTTGTCGACGATGTGGGTGTGGCCGAGCGCGTCGGTGATCGCCGTCAGGTGGCCGTGCTCGTCGTAGGCGTAGGTGGCGGACGGGTCGGCGACGAGGTTGCCGCGCTCGTCGTGGCGCAGGGTGGTCGTGCTGCCGTCGTAGTCGATGATGGTCGCCGGCAGGTGCAGGGCGTCGCGTTCGCAGGTGCGCCGGGCGCCGTCGGGCCTGGTGACCGAGATCAGCGCGCCCGCGTCGTCGTAGGAGTAGCGGGTGGCACGGCCCAGCGGATCGGTACGCGCGAGCAGCCGGTCCCGTTCGTCCCAGAGGTAGCGGGTGGTGTGGCCGAGCGGGTCGGTCTCGCTGGTGACCTGCAGCAGCTCGTTGTACCGGTAGACGGTGAGCCGGCCGAGGGAGTCGCAGGCCCTGGTGACGCCGTCGCCGTACGACAGCTCGGTGTTGAAGACGCCCGCCGAGCCGGTGCCGTAGACGCAGCGGCCCTCCAGGTCGTAGGTGTAGGCGTACCAGGCGCCGATGCGGTCGCGCCAGCGGGTCAGCCGGCCGTCGTCGTCGTAGGTGAAGCGCAGCGGCAGGCCGGAGGAGTTGGTCACCTCGGTCAGGTCACCGGCCTCGTCGTACGCGTACGACAGCAGCGTCTGCCCCGCCCCGCGCAGGCGGATCTCGACGATGCGGCCCTGATGCGTCTCGATGTCGAGGTGGTAGCCGCCGGAGTGGACGACCTCGGCGGGCAGGCCGTCGGTGTAGCGGACGTCGATCCTGGCGCCGTTGCGGTCGGTGATCGCCGCGATCGGCAGCACGCCGGGCTCCGTGGTCTCGGCGAAGTGGGTGGTGCGGCCGGTGAGCGGGTCGGTGACGGCGTACCCGGTGTCGGTCTCGCGCAGGACCAGGACGGGCCCGCCGTCGGGGCGGGACTCGCCGTCGAGCTCCGGATGGGGGAAGGTGAGCAGCGCGCCGGTCTCGGTGGCCAGATAGAGGCCGTCCGCGTCCACCTCCAGGCGCTGGTCCAGGGTGGAGGCCCAGGACCGGCCGAACCAGCGGCCGGTGCGGCAGCCGGACAGATGGGTGCGTTCGAGGCGGAGCGGAAGCGTGCCGGGCAGCTCGACGTCGGTCTGCGGGAGCAGCACGACCCCGGTCGGGAAGTGCACGGGGTCCTGGCTGAAGAACTGGCGGCCGCGCTGCCACGAGGTGGTCGCGGCCGTCGTGGCGCGGGCGCCGCCCGCGTCCAGCGCCGATCGCAGCGACGCGCCGGACTGGCCGGCCCGTGCGCCCTGTGCCGCGCCGGGGACGCCTCGTCGCAGCGCGCCGGTGCCGATCACGACGCCGCCTCCGAGGCGTACGGTGCCCGCCGCGCCGCTGGGGCCGGTCACCGCCTTGGCGCCCTTGGCCACCAGCGCCAGGCCCCTGCCCACCGGCAGGACGCCTAACGCGGCCATGCCCACCTGACCCAGTGAGCCCCTACCCCGCCGGTACTTGTTGAGCGCGTCCCCCAGCACCACCGCGCTAGCGGCCAGCGCCACCCCGGCCAGGATCGCCCCGGCCAATCCACCGGTGCCGATGACCAGCACCACCAGCCCGGCCACCATCGCCACCGTGCCCGCGAACGCCACGAAGTCGTCCCAGGACCTGAAGGGCGCGGAGATCGTGTCCCAGGCCTGCTGCAGCCAGGACCTGTCCTTGATGCCGCTGCCTTCGAGCGCCTGCTCGATCTCCCGCGTCGCCCGGTTCTCGGCGTCCCCGCGCAGGCGGGCGGCCTCGTCGGCGATGCGGCGGGCGCGCGAGCGGTCG
>NZ_BAAAMU010000244.1:0-6017 GCF_039529435.1 Nonomuraea maheshkhaliensis | reverse complement strand
GCTTCGCGGTGGCAGGCGAGCTGTTCGGCGCGCTGGCCCACAGCCTGGGCGGTATCGTCGGCGACAATCCGCAACTCGCCGCCCTCCTGGCCCAGATCGGCGGCGGCACGGACCAACTGACCGACGCGTTCCTGACCGCCGAGCTGAGCCTGCTGGGCCTGCTCGCCGGCGGCTACGCGATCCAGGCGACGCTGCGGCTACGTGGCGAGGAGACGGAACTGCGCGCCGGACCGGTCCTGGCCACCGCCGTGGCCCGCCGCCGCTGGAGCCTCAGCCACCTGGGCATCGCCCTGAGCGGCAGCGTGGTGATCCTCGCCGCGGGAGGTCTGGCCGCCGGGCTCGCGCACGGCCTGCGGATCGGCGAGCCGGCCGGTCAGGCCGTGCGCATGCTGGGCGCGGCGCTGGCCCAGGTGCCCGCCACCTGGACGCTGGCCGGGCTCGCGATGCTGCTGTTCGGGCTGCTGCCCCGGCTGACCACCCTGGCCTGGGCGGCCCTGCTGACCTTCGCCCTGCTCGCCCAGCTCGGCGAACTGCTCCAACTGGACGACTGGGTCAGGAACCTCTCCCCCTTCGCCCACGTCCCGCAGACGCTGAACCAGCCCGTGGACGCCGGCCCGCTGCTCGGTCTCGTCCTGGTCACCACCGCGCTGCTGCTCGCGGGGATCGCCGCCTTCCAACGACGTGACCTGCAAGAGAGCTGACGGACGCCCCGCCACGGCCACGCGGGCCCAATCGCGTCGCGCAGCAGCCTGCTCGTCCGGCTCAACCGCAACCAACGCGAGGGACAGCGGCGTGGCAGCCCGCGCACACCACCCTGTGGCGTTCGCGCGCCTCCGCGTGACCAACCAGGTGATACCGTCGCCCACAGGTGAGCCGGGAAGTCTGGTCGGCACCGTTTCTGCCGTCCAGCCGAAAGACCCCGCATGCCCACCGACCCCGCCACGGACGACTTCTCCATCAGAACCCGCAACCGTGGCGATATCCTGCTGATCCACCTGGAAGGCACGCTCGCCGGGCCGCCCGTCGACATCGTCCGCATGTATGTCAACAGCACCTTCATCACGCACCCTTCCCCGAAAGTGGTCGTGGACATCGGCGGGGTGAGGCTCATGAACGAGGCCGGGCGGCAGATGCTGCGCTCGGCCGTCCACCGGGCCCGCGACGCAGGCGGACGAATGATCATTGTCCGCGGCGAGGGCGTCCTGCTCGACGATTCCGGGATCGGCCTTGATCTCGCACCGACGCTCCAGGACGCCTACCAGGCCCTGAACGGCTCCGGCGAGGCGCCGGACGGCTGAGGCCCGGCCTGCGCCTCGAGGCGCCCGCACAGCTCCCGGCGGGCAGTCCCGGCCATGTGCAAGGACCGGCCCGTGACCGGGGGCGCTTTCGCCACTGCATCGGCTGTGTGGCTCAGCATTAACTCGCGGGAAACGGCAGGCGCGGCGGATGCCAGCGCCAGGTGCGGTTGCCGTCGGCGGCGATGCCTTTGCGCCACAACGCCGCAGGCATCAGCCGGATCATCGTGGTCAGGGCCCGGTACGCGGCCGGGGAGGTGGTCCGGCGCCCATCGGCGCGGGCACCCCGGGCGGTGGCCTGGGTCCGCGGACGGCGTTCGGCGTCATAACGGCGCAGCGCGCCCTCGATAGCGCCCTTGATCGTTGCCTCGCCGGCGAGGGCGGCGGCGAGCACGACAGCGTCCTCGATGGACTGCCCGGCCCCCTGACCGCGATCCGGGCTCATCGCGTGTGCGGCGTCGCCGAGCAGCGCCACCCGGCCGCGCACATAGGAAGGCAGCTGGTCCAGATCGCAAATGTCGATATGGATCACCGCCTCGTCCGGGGTGGCGGCGATCAGCGCCGGGATCGGCTCATGCCAGGAGGCCAGCCGGCGGGCCGCCTCGACCTTCTCCTCCTCAAAGCGCGCGTCTGGCCGGTCGGCGGTGGCGACGTAGGCCCAGTAGGCGCGGCCTCGGCTGATCGGATGGATCAGGAAGTAGCCACCCGAACCCAGGGTGATGCTGCCCGGCAGGCCGCCGACGGGCGCGATGCCCAGCCAGGCGGTGCGGCCCAGGAAGCGCGGGGGCGGCGTGCCCGGCCACAGCAACCGGCGTACGACGCTGCCGATGCCGTCCGCGCCGATCACCAGGTCCGCGCGGACCTCCCCGCCGTCCCAGGCGACCGTCACCCCGCCCTCGTCCTGCCGCAGGTCGGTGACCTCCGTACCGGTGCGCAGCCAGCCGGCGGGCACCCCGTCCAGCAGCAGCCGGTGCAGGTCCGCACGGTGGAAGGCGAGCAGCGGCGTCGCATCACCAGGACGGGCGCGCTGCAGGTAGCGGCCATCGGGCAGGCGCAGGTTACCCGCCGAATAGGTGGGCACCCCCGCCGCGCGGGCCGGCCCGCCCAGGCCGAACTCCTCCAGCGCCCGCAGCGCGTTCGGCGCCTGCGACATGCCCGCGCCGATCTCGCGCGGCTCGCCCGCCCGTTCCAGCACCGTGGCGCGCCAGCCGATCCGGCGCAGCGCGACGGCGTCGGCGAGGCCGCCGATGCCGCCGCCGATCACGATCGCGTGCCCGCTCACGCGGTCTCCCCGGGCTGTGGCGCGTTCTTGAACATGTCGGCCATCCATTCGAAGGTGGTGTGCGCCTGGCGGATGCGGCCGGCGCGCTCGTCGTCCGGACCGACCAAGTCCAGGCCGTCACGGGTGATGTCGAGGAACGAGGCGAGGCCGGCGATCTGCCGACGCACCACCACCGCCCAGGCGTCCTCGGCCATCCGGTAGTAGATGGTCCTCTCGCCCGGCCGGGTCCGCCAGGCGAGGAAGCCCATGCTGGTCAGCAGCCGCAGGTTCGAGGTCAGCGACGCACGGCTGGCGCCGATCGCCTCGCTGATCTGCCCGGCGGACTGCTCGGGCGGCTCACAGACCATCAGCCAGCCCAGCACCCGCCCCGCGATCGGCGGCACCCCGTCGCGAGCCAGGTACATGGCCACGCGTTCCACCCACTCCAGCAACGGTTCCTGTTCGGTCACGCCCGACCCCGCCTCCTCTTGCAGTTATTTCAGTATGAACTAAAATCACTGTACCGATCAAGTGGCGTTCCTGTCATGGGGCGTTCCGTTGGAGAGCCGGGAAGTCCGGTCGGCCCGTGATTATGCGGTCACGGAGAAGCAGGAGGGCTTCCCCATGCCCACACCTACGCTCAAGGCGCTGCTCGGCACCGGCGGACGCGCCTGGCTGCAGACGGTCAACTTCGTGCCCGGCGGGCTGCTTCTCCTGGCCTTCGCGGCCGGACTGCGCCGGGCCCTGCACGGCGGCAGCGGGGCCGCTCCTGCTCGCCGCCGCCGCGATCGGGACGGTCGTGGCCGGGCTGGCGCCGACGGACCCGGCGCTGGGCTACCCGCCCGGGGAGCCGACGGCCGGCACGTTCACCAGCACCGGCCGCATCCACCAAGCGGCCGGCTTCGCCCTGTTCGCCGGGCTGGGTGCCGCCGCGTTCGTCCTGGCCCGCCGTCCGGGACGGCACGGCCGCGCCTGGGCCGTCTACTCGCGCCTGTCCGGTGCCCTGATCATCGCCTTCGCGTTCGCCGCCGGCATCGCCTACCGCCTCGACACGCTCGGCCTCTGGCGGCCGGCCCCCGCGGGCCTGCTCGAACATCTGGACGACAGGAAGGCAGGCCGCCAACAGTCCGTCGGCGGCCTGCCGCCGCGTACAGGGAGCCGCGTCGGCCCGGCTCCCCGCTCGCGCGGCCCCTCCGACGGCACGCAGCCGCAGCCGCTACCGAGCAGCGTCGGCGTGCTGGCCGGCATAGCGCTCGCGCCAGCTGTCGATGAGCGGGATCAGCTGCTCGGTCATGTAGGCATAGAAGTCCTTCATCTCGTGCAGGCGCCGGCCGGTGGTGCTGTCCTCGCCCGCCGCGTCCAGGCCTTCCTGGGCGGCGGCGCCCATGGTGGCCAGCATCGCGTTCTGCTGTGACATCAAGCTGGCCCAAGCCCCCTGGCGGAATCGATAGTGGTCACGGCGGCTGCCGGGGGCGGGCACCCGTTCGATGAGGCCGAGCGGGATCAGCTGCTTGACCGCGGTGGACACCGCTCCCGAGCTGATGGACAACTGCTCGCACAGGTCGGCGGCGGTCATCGAGGCTTGCCGGGTGTAGAGCAGGGCGGTCATCACCCGGGCGGTGGTCTTCTGCATGCCGCCCTGCGCCAGGGTCAGTGCCAGCTTCTCGGCGGCCTCGCGCAGCCGCTGGTCGGTGTCCATGCTCCCAGCCTACCAATCACTTCGAACTCTCAGAGAATTTACAAATCTCTGAAAGCTCTATACCGTCCGAGGAGCGGAGGTCGCGCCATGGCGACCTCCCCGACGCCAAAGGAGACCCGGCATGAAGCCCAAGAACGTGGTGGCAGGCGCGCACGGCATGTCCGATCAGGCGTGGAAGAAGCACGCCAACCCGTGGAGCGTCTGGACCCGGTTCGCCGCCATCCCCGCCTTCGAACTGGCCGTCTGGAGCCGTGAGTGGATCGGCTGGTGGTCACTGGCCGGCGTGGCCCTCGTCGCCGTGTGGCTCTGGCTGAACGTGCACCTGTTCAGGGCGGTCGAGCCGACCAGCTGGGCCGCCCGCGGCATCTACGGCGAGCAACTCCACGTCGACGGCAAGGTTCCAGCCGCGCACCGCGTGGTGCTACGGCTGCTCATCGTGGCCGGCCTGATCGGCTTCGCCTTCATCGCCTGGGGACTGATCGCCCTGCAGATCTGGCCGCTCCTGCTCGGCACCGTGCTGCTCGTGCTCGGCCAGCTGTGGCGGATCGACCGCTACGGGCTGCTCTACGAACAGCACCAGAGCGAAAGCCTGTGACCCGGTACGGCCGGCCCGCCACCACACCGGCCGTACCGACACCAACGCCAACCCCGGCGCCGACCTGGCGCCGACCCCGGCGCCGACCCTACGTGTGGAGAGCCTCATGCACACCCCCGGCACCGCGCGCCCGCGCCGCTGGTGGATCCTCCTGGCGCTCTGCTTGAGCCTGCTCGTCCTGGTCATCGACAACACCATCCTCAACCTGGCCATCCTCGCGCTGATGAGAGAACTCCGCGCCACCCCCGCCGACATCCAATGGATCATGAGCGCCTGCACGCTCGCCTACGCTGGCCTGCTCCTGACCGCCGGCGGCCTGTCCGACCGCTATGGCCGCAAGTGCCTGCTGATCACCGTGTTCGACTAGAGCGGGCGCCGCACGGCGATAGCCGCCTGGAGCAGCGTCTCCATCGCCGGCATCCTGGCCGGGCCGTCACCAGCTCGGCCGAGCAGCGCTCACGGCGGCGGGCCAGGGCTGTGTAGCCGACTGTCCCGAATCTGCTGGGCACCTCACCCTCATCCAGTTCTATGCCGCGAGTTCACACCGAGGAGGTCACTGGTTCGATCCCAGTATCGCCCACCAGCTCAGAGGCCGTTTCCCTGCTCGGGGGGACGGCCTTTCCGATCGTCAGGGGAGAATGCCGGCGGCTCTCAGTGTGCGCGACGCATCAGCGTGACCGCCCCGCCGGTCGTGCCCTCACGCCACGGCGCCATGGCCGCGCCCAAGATCGGGATGGCCGAATGGGACGGAACCGCGCCCCGATCGCCTTCTCCCAGAGTCCCTGCAGCAACTGCTCCGGCTCCGTCACCATCGCCTCGGTGATGTGCCCGTACAGGGCGGACACGCCGGCGTTCTCGTGCCCCACGCGCACGATCTTGAGCGTCCTCAAGTTTCGCCATTCCTCGGAGGAAATGGAGTCTGCGGTTGTGCTCCGGGATCACCCAGCCAGGGCCGAACATCGCTTGTGCCGGGGGTGACGTTCCCTGTCTTCGACTCAGGCACTCTTCCTGAGGAAAGTGAGGACCAACGCCCGCCCATGGAGGACTTTCGCCTCGTCCGCGGCCCGGCGGCGCTTGCCACGGTGGGAGCAGGCGAGGCATGCGGAAGGTGATCCCCCATGCGGAAGAAAGTGCTGGTCCTGGGCGGGAACTTCGGCGGGCTCAACG
>NZ_BAAAMU010000243.1:0-6119 GCF_039529435.1 Nonomuraea maheshkhaliensis | reverse complement strand
GGCGGCGCTGCTCGGCATCGGGCTCGGGCCGTTGCTGCTGCGCGCGCACGCCCGCTGGACCCGGGTGCTGCTCGCCCCGCGGGCCCGCCGGGAGCCGGGCCCTGTGATGAGCGCGATCGGGCGCAGCGCCGCCGCCGGGGCACACGTCTGCGCGAGCGCCGTGCTGCCGGGCGTGGCGGCGGTGTTCGCGCTGGCCCAGCTGCTGGCGATCGCGCTGATGCCGGTCCGGCTGTGGCCGGAGACCGTCCTGGGCTCGCGCCGCTTCGTCTCCTGGCGCCGGGCGAAGATCGGCGCGTGGACGGGCGTACGGATCGCCGAGCCCTACCGGCCCGAGCCGCCGCAGCCGCAGCCCGAGCCGGACGGCACCTACCGGCTCGGCTGGGGCCCCGTCGGCACGGTCTACCGGACGCGGGCAGCCGCCGTGCGCGCCCGGCGGTTCGAGTGGACGGTACGCGATCCGGCCTCGTGGCGGGACCTGGCCTGGCTGCTCCTTGAGGTGCCCGTCGCCGCCGTGCTGTTCGCCGTGCCGGCCCTGCTGATCGCCGGCGGGCTGATCCTGCTGTGCTGGCTGTGGGCGTGGACCGAGGCCCTGAGCCTGATCATCGGCCTGACCTGGTCACCCGGCGACGTGCTGCACGCCGCCGTACCGGCGTCGGCCGGCCTGCCCGCCCCCGTCGCCGTCCTGGCCGCCGCGGCCCTCGGCATCGCGGCCGCCCCTGCGCTGCTGCGCTGCCACGCCCTGCTCAGCCGGGCCCTGCTCGCCCCGACCAGAGCGGCCGTACTGGCGAACCGGGTCGACACGCTGACCAGCAGCCGCGCCCGGATCAGCGACGCCCAGGCCGCCGAGCTGCGCCGCATCGAACGCGACCTGCACGACGGCGCCCAGGCCAGGTGGGTCGCCGTGGGCATGACGCTGGGGGCGGCCGAGGAGCTCATCGACCGCGATCCCGAGGCCGCCAAGGCCGTGATCGCCGGCGCCAAGGAGATGTCCGTGGCCGCGCTCGGCGAGTTGCGCGAGCTCATCCGCGGCATCCATCCGCCGGTGCTCGCCGACCGCGGGCTCGCCGACGCCGTACGCACCCTGGCGATGGACGCCCCGCTGGACGCCGAGGTGCGCGCCGACCTGCCCGGCCGGGCGGCCGCGCCGATCGAGGCGGCGGTCTACTTCGCCGTGTCCGAACTGCTGGCCAACGTCGCCAAACACGCCGCCGCGTCGCGGGTGTCGGTGGCGCTGACGTACGAGAGCGGCCTGCTCAGAGCCGTCGTCATCGACGACGGGCGGGGCGGCGCCGTGGCCGGCCACGGGGGCGGGCTGCACGGCATCCGGCGCCGCCTCGACGGGTTCGACGGAGTCCTCACCCTGTCCAGCCCACCCGGCGGACCGACCGCCGCCACCCTGGAGATCCCATGCGTGTTGTCCTCGCCGAAGACGTCTACCTCCTCAGGGAAGGGCTCACCCACCTCCTGAGAGCCCACGACATCGAGGTCGTGGCCGCGGTCGACACCGGCGAGGACCTGCTCGACGCCGTGGCCCGGCACCGGCCGGACGCCGCGATCGTGGACGTACGGCTGCCGCCCGGCTTCACCGACGAGGGGGTCCGGGCCGCCATCGAGGCCCGCACCCGCCGGCCCGGCTTCCCCGTGCTGGTCCTGTCGCAGTACGTCGAGCAGATCTACGCCCGCGAACTGCTGGCCGACGGCGCCGGCGGCGTCGGGTACCTGCTCAAGGACCGCGTGTTCGACACGGGCCACTTCGTGGACGCGCTGCGCCGGGTCGCCTCCGGCGGCACCGCCATGGACCCGGAGGTGATCGCGAAACTGCTCGGGGGCACCTCGCCCCTGCATCCCGTCGCCTCGCTGACCCCACGTGAACGCGAGGTGCTGCAGCTCATGGCGCAGGGGCGGTCGAATGCGGCCATCGCCGGGCGGCTTTACATCAGCGAGGGGACGGTCGGCAAGCACATCGCCGCCATCTTCGCCAAGCTCGGCCTGGACGCCGCCGACGACACCAACCGCCGGGTCCTCGCCGTCCTGGCCTTCCTCAACCGCGCCTGGCCGCTCAGGCGCGCCTGACCGCTTGACGGCACCTGACCGCGGCCGATCACCCGCCCCCCGCTCGACCGTGATGAGGCCCTGATCACGCACGCCGACCTTGCCTTCCTTGGCCGTCAAGGGACCGGGCGGGTCGTCAACGGGCGGGGCGAATGGACAGGGCGTGCCGGAACACCCCACGAGGATCCCACCGGGCCTTCACCCGCTGCAACCGGCCGTAGTTGTCCCCGTAATAGAGCGTGGACCACGGCACGCCGGAGGTGTTCCAGTCCGGATCAGCCAGGTCGATGTCGGGATAGTTGATGTAGGCGCCCCCGTTGGCGCCGCCCGGCACCGGCACCCCGCCCGTGTCGGCGTACATCGTCCGATAGAAGCGCCGCACCCACGCGATGTGCTCGGCGCCGTTCCCCTCCTCCCACGTGTTCACGAACAGCGCCTTGAGGACCGAGGCGCGCTCGGCCACGGCGGTCGCGCCGGGGGCCACGGCGTTGATCCGCCCGCCGTACGACGCCAGCACCAGCGTGCCACCCGCGGAGCCGGGACCGGGCACGCCGAGATGGTCGTAGGCGACGCCGATCTGCCGGTCGGTGAAGCGCCGGCGCAGATGGGCGGACTTGGCCTTGAACATCCCCGTCCCCTCGTCGCCGGCCAGCGCCTGCGTGCTGACCGCCTGGTACCACGGCATCCGCACGACCGGCGGGATGTGCGCCCGCGCGTCCACACCTCGCGTCACCGCCGCGAAGTAGGCGGAGAGCAGGCGCTCCGCGTCCGGCACCGAGGACTCCATCAGGGTGGGCAGGATCATGCCACCGGGGTCCGCGCCCTGGACCCGGCTCTGGACCATCAGCGCGCTCCAGAGCCCCGCGTACGGCGTGCCGGCCTCGCTGTTGCGCTCGTGCCACTCGCCGTGGTTGCGCAGCAGGGTGCTGAACGACTCCCTGGTCATGTCGGCCCATGACCAGGCCGGACGGCAGACCAGCAGGGCCGGCGGCGGCTTGGGCAGCAGCCGGGCCGGGTCCTTCCCCGTGGCCTTCGGGTCGCGCATCCAGTAACGCGTCACGACACCGAAGTTCCCGCCCCCGCCTCCCGTGTGCGCCCACCACAGGTCATGGTGGGGGTCGGACGGGTTTCTCGTGGCGACCACCGCGCGTGCCCGTCCCGAACGGTCCACCACCACGACCTCCACCGCGTGCAGGTAGTCGACCACCGAGCCCAGACGGCGGGAGTGCTGGCCGTAACCGCCCCCGGCGATGTGACCGCCGGCCGCCACCCCGCCGCACTGACCTCCGGGAATCGTCACGCCCCAGCCCAGGTACAGGCTCCGGTACACCTGCATCAGCGTCGCTCCAGCCTCGATGGCGAACGCGCCGCGCCGGTCGTCGTAGTACACCCGCGACATCTCGCACATGTCGATCACGACCTGCGCGCCTTCGCCGACGAAGTTCTCGTAGCAGTGCCCGCCGCTGCGCACCGTGATCCGCTTGCCGGCCCTGACTCCATCCTCCACGGCCTTGACCACCTGCTCGGTCGAGCCGACCACGTGGAAGTAATCCGGTCTGGGCGAGAAGCGTAGGTTCGTCCGGCGTACGGCGAGATCCTCGTAGCGCGGATCACCGGGCGTCACCCGGACGGGCCCCAGCTCCCGAGCCTGTGCCCCGGACGGCCCGCCCAGACCCACCGCCACCGTCCCGCCGAGCACCGCCGCCCCACCCACGAATCCTCGGCGCGTGACCTGGCCCATGATCGACCACCTCCTGCATCTGCCTGCGTCGGAAAGCGTTGTGACAGCAACGCTAGGAGCGTGATCATCGCCAGGAGAACCGCCGCAGCACCCACCCGACCTGGGCCCTAACCCCCATCCGCCCACCCGCCGGCACACCACCGACACCCGGCACCACCCGCGCCACCCTCCACGTACGCACCGCCATCAGCCCTTCGCGCCTGCACCACCACGGCCCCGACGCACGTACGCCTCGCGCGACCGGTCCTTCGCGCGACCGGTCCTTCGCACAACCGGCCCGTCGTAACGCATGGCCGGCCCGGCGTAACGCACGACCCGACCAGCCCTGTGTATTCGTACTCCCGTTCGTCTTCGTATTCGTGCGACAACACGAGCGAAAAAGTGTGATCGCCTTGTCCGGGACTCTCCCAGGCATCAAGATCAATTCATGCCCCGAAACGGAACCGTTCTGTCCGTCCTCACCGTCACCGCGTCCGCGCTGTTGGTCGCCCCGCCCGCCGAGGCGGCGGTGGACACACCGTTATCCGCCGCGATCTTCCGTGCCACGCACAACAGCTACTCGGGCGACATCAACGGTGCCAGAGAATCGATCGTCCGCCAGCTCGACAGCGGCGTCCGCTTCATCGAGCTGGACATCCACGACAACGGGTATGCCAGCTCGAAGGACTACTCCATCGGCCACGACTCCCCGGGCAACCAGGTCGACCACTCGGGCAACCCGGCGTCGAACCTCCTGCGCGACTGGCTCGCCGTGATCAACACCTGGTCCGCGCAGCACCCTGCCGCCGCACCCGTCGTCGTCGCGCTCGACGTCAAGGACGACCTGACCGACAACACCTCGTACGCCGCCGGCAACCTGGCCGCGCTCAACCAGGAGCTCACCTCCGTCTTCGGCGCGCGGCTGTACGAGGCCCGGAACTACCCGGCGAGCCCGCCGTCGGTGGACGCGCTGCGCGGCCGGGTCCTGACGGTGATCTCCGGCAACGGCAAGACCCGCGCCGCCTACAAACGCGACGCGGGCAACAGCCCGGCCATCGCGATCAACGGACGCGGGCAGGTCGTGGAGGTGCACGACTCCGGCTCGGGCGAGCTGTGGTACTGGACCGGCTCGTACGGCGCCGACGGCCGCGTGACCTGGCACCGCCACGGCCGTTACGACAGCGGGGTCACGCCGGCCGTCGCCCTGAACGACGCGGGGGACGTGATCGAGGTGCACCAGTCGCAGAACGCCACCACGCTCTGGTACCGCGTCGGCCGCCTCGACGCCCAGGGCGAGATCACCTGGTCGTCCAGCCACCGCTACGACGACGGCGTCCTGCCGACGGTCAAATTCACCGACCCGGCGGGCACCCGGATCCGCGAGATCCACCGTAGCCAGAGCAACAGCCAGAACTGGACCTGGGACGGCGTGCTCGACGCCGGCGCCGCCACCGTCACATGGAGCGGCAACGCCAAGACCTCCGACGCCCGCTACGACAAGACCACCTCGGTCAGCGGCACGTCGCGCGTGCGCGTATGGAACGGAGCCGACGGCCCGACCCCGGCACAGACCCTGCGCGTGGACACCGACCGGCACACCGGTGACCGCATCAGCTACCCGCAGCGCGCGTTCGTCGAGTTCCAGAAGGGCGACAGCGCGGAGCTGCAGCAGGACGCCCTGTTCTACGCGGCGCCCGCCGGAGAGTCCTCCTTCATCACCGCAGCACGCCAGGCGGGACGCCTCGTCCGCGGCTGGGACATCGACTCGGCCGGCCAAGCCACCGACCCCCTGGCCACATACCCCGCGACCAACCACCCTTACGAGACCTGGTACGAAAACCTCCTCACCCGCTCCGGCGCCATCGACTGACGCACCGGCAGCAGACACCAGAAGGCAGGCAGCACAAGAGGGTCGGCGGGCCGCCCGCAGCGCGAACGCCCAGGCCGCGTACACCGAGCGGCTCGCCCCTGGAAACCTCCAGGCGGTGGGCGGCTCGTCCCCGGCAACGTTCACCCATCGTGCGGTGGGTGGCTCGCACCCCGAAATGTGCGGCTCGTGGGCGGCAAGTGGCTCCCACCCCGGACCGTCCCGGCTGCGGACGGCGGGAACCGTTCGCGACCCCGGCGCCGACCTCGGCCTCGGCTCGACCCGATCCGCCCAGGCGCGACCCGACCCGACCCGATCCGGCCTGGCCGCGGACGGCGGAACTGTTCCCGCCCCGTCCCGCCCCGCCCCGTCCCGCCCCGCCCCGTCCCGTCCCGCCCCGCCCCGTCCCGCCCCGCCCCGTCCCGCCCCGCCCCGTCCCGACCGGCCTCGACCGGCCTCGACCGGCCTCGACCGGCCTCG
>NZ_BAAAMU010000242.1:0-6373 GCF_039529435.1 Nonomuraea maheshkhaliensis | reverse complement strand
AAGCAACCGCGACCCCGCCGCCGCGGCCCGGCGCAGCTCGCCGCGGTTGCTTCGGGGGTGCCTCCATGGACAGGCAACCTACCGGGTACGGCGCCGCGTCCCGCACTTCCGCGGGCCGACGTGTCGCGGGCGGCCGGGAGCGGATCGGCGGCGTCCCGAGGCGAAACGGCACGTCGCCCCTCCGAAACGTGCACTTTTTGAGAAACTGTCCGGAGTTGCGGTGAACGGTGCTCATGCGCGTTGCTCGTAGGGGTCCGTCCGGGTTCGCGGACATTCGGGGAAAGAGGAGACGCATGACGGGAACGCGCCCGCTCCGGCCGTCGGACCCCGAGCGGGTCGGCGCCTACCGCCTCGCCGGCGTGCTCGGCTCGGGCGGGCAGGGCGTCGTCTACCGGGGCGTGTCCGAGTCCGGGCGTGAGGTCGCGGTCAAGCTGCTGCACAGCCATCTGGCCCAGGACGCCGCCATGGCGCGCGGGTTCCTGCGCGAGGTCGAGGCGGCGCGGCGGGTGGCCGCCTTCTGCACGGCGGCCGTGCTGGACGTGGGGATGCTGGACGAGCGGCCGTACATCGTCAGCGAGTACGTCCCCGGCGAGACGCTGCAGACGCTCGTCCGCACCTCCGGGCCGCGCTCGGGCGGGGCGCTGGACCGGCTGGCGATCTCGACCCTGACGGCGCTGGCCGCGATCCACCAGGCCGGGATCGTGCACCGCGACTTCAAGCCGGCCAACGTCCTGATGGGGCCCGACGGGCCGATCGTCATCGACTTCGGCATCGCCAAGGCCCTCGACGCCACGACCCGCACGTCGGGGGTGCTGGGGACGCCCGCGTACATGTCGCCCGAGCAGTTCCGGGGTGAGCGGGTGGGGCCCGCCTCGGACCTGTTCAGCTGGGCTGGGTCGATGGTGTACGCGGCCACGGGGCGCGCGGCCTTCGCCGGGGACACGATGGTCGTCGTCATGAACGCGATCCTGAACGAGACTCCGGACCTGCGAGGGGTGCCTGAGCGGCTGGCGGGCCTGGTGGAATCCTGCCTCGCCAAGGACCCCGCCGCCCGTCCCGCCCTCACGGACGTGTTGCGAAACTTGATCCGCCGGTCCGGCCCCACCACCCCCGGCAACGGCATCCCGACGGTGGACGGCATCCCCTCGACCGCCGCCCCCACCCTCAACACCGAACCAGACACACCAGGCACACAGGTCAACAGCGACACACCCTACGCAACCGGGCTCGCGACCCACAGCGCGCCGGACGCCGTCGACGGGCCGGATGGTGGTGGGGGTCCGGATGGCGGTGGCGGTCCGGATGGCGGTGGCGGTCCGGATGGCGGTGGCAGGCCCGAGGCCGGGGCCACGCCCGGAACCGGTGGCCGGCCGGGAGAAGGTGGCGGGCCCGAGGCCGGGGGCGGTGTTGGGCGTGACGAGGGGCGGGGTGGGCGGGGAGGGGTCAGCCGGAGGGTGTTGATCGGTGGGGGTGCCGCTGCTGTGGCGCTTGGGGTGTCGGCGTTCGCCGTGCTGCGGGCCGGGAGCGGGCGGCGGGAGGCTCTTGGTGGGGTGGCTTCGGACGGGCGGACACCGGTTGGTGCCTCGCCTGCTCATGGGTCGCCCAGCCCCGGTGAGGGCGGGCCCGTGTCCCCGAGCGGTGGCGCGTCCCCCAGCGGGGAGGTCACTGCGGCGGGTGACGCTACTCCCACCGCCGGGGCCAGTCAGGCCGTGACCGCCGAGCCGTTCGGGACGCCGGTCACCGACCTGACGCCCCTGCCGGGGCGCGGCGTGGGCGGGTCGGCAGCGCTGGCCGCCGCCGAGGGAGTCGTGGTGTGCGGCACCGACAAAGGGCTCGTCTTCGGATGGACCCCAGGCACCACTCCCGTGCGGCTCGGTGACGGTGGCGGGCCGGTGGCGGCGGTGGACGTGGGAAGTCTGAAGGGCCGGACGGTGGCGGCGTCGGGGCACGACGACGGCAGGATGCGGCTGTGGGGGCCGGCGGGCGAGAACCTGGCGAGCCACCGGGTGAGCGACCCGATCATCGGCGTCACGGTCGCAGGCAGGGCGTACGCGGTGTCGCAGAAGTACGACGGCATGAAGGACCTGTACAGCGTCGTGCGCCTCTGGGACGTCTCCACGGGCAAGCGGATCGGCGCGCCGATCACCGCGCACTTCCAGGGCATCCGCGGGCTGGCGTTCGGGCGGGCGGGCAAGGACGACGTGCTCGTCACGGGCGACGGCGGCGAGCGGATCCGGGTGTGGCGCCTGTCCACCGCGACGATGCTGCGTACGTTCACCACCGGCGAGATCGGCGGCATCGAGCACCTGGCCTGCGGCGAGCTGAACGGCAGGCCGATCCTGGTGTCCACCCACCTGGACGCCACCCTGCGCGTGTACGACCTGACCACCGGCAAGCGCAGGAAGCGGTGGTCGTTCAGCCGCCAGAGCCCCGATGACCGGTTCGCCACGGCCCTGGCCATGGGGCTGGCCGGCAAGGTGCCGGTCGCGGCCGTGGCGCACGCCCCGGCGGGTGGCGAGAGCTTCGTCCGCGTGTGGGACCTGCGCGACGGTGACGTCATCGGCGTGCTGGGCGCGGGCGAGGGCGGCGCGATCCGCCGGCTGGCCGTGACGGAGCAGGACGGCAGGCCGGTCGTCGCCGGGGCCGACGAGGACGGCTCCTTACGGTTGTGGAGCCTGGGCCGGCCCTGAGGCGTCGTCACGGCTCCCGTCCTCACGCCTCGCGTCGTCGCGGGTGGCGCCCGTCGCGGATGGCGTCCACCCGGTTCATCACCGGGGTGGCGGTGACGCCGTGCAGCACGACCGAGACCATGACGGTGAACCCGGTCACCGCCCACAGCTCCTCGGCCGGCACCCCGAAGTCGGCCTGCCCCAGCGCGTACGCGAGATAGAACAGCGACCCGATCCCCCGGATGCCGAAGAACGAGATCACCAGCCGCTCCCTCGGCCCCGCCCGCCCCCGCCATTGGACCAGCCATCCGGTCAGCGGCCGGATCACCAGCAGCAGCAGGAGCCCGACGGCGGCGCCGCGCCAGGTGAGCGCGGCCAGGCCGCCGGTGGCGACGAAGCCGCCGAGCAGGAGCAGCAGCCATGCGGTGAGCAGCCGTTCGATCTGCTCGACGAAGCCGTGCAGCACGTTGTTGTAGCCGTGCCCGTGCTCGGCGCCCCTGATGGCGCACGCGGTGACGAAGACGGCGACGAAGCCGTACCCGCGGGCGAGCTCCGTCACCCCGTACGCGAGCAGCGTGGCGGCCAGCGCGACGAAGCCGTCCCGCCGCTCCGACAGCCGCAGCCGCTCAGAGCTCGCGCGGAAGAACAGCCGCCCGAGCAGGCGGCCGATCAGCAGCCCGAGGACGAGTCCCGCGGCGGTCCGGTACAGGACGTCGAGCAGGGCCCACTCCCCCAGCCAGCCGGCTCCCGCCGCGCCGGCGACCGCGATGGCGGCGTACACGATGGGGAAGGCGAGGCCGTCGTTGAGCCCGGCCTCGGAGGTGAGGGCGAAGCGGACCTCGTCGTCGGCGTTCTCGGCGTCCACGGGCTCGCCCACGTGCACGTCCGAGGCGAGCACGGGGTCCGTGGGGGCCAGCACGGCTCCGAGCAGGAGCGCGGCGGCGATCGGCCAGCCGGGCAGGGCCGTGGCCGCGACCGCCACGCCCGCCACGGTCAGCGGCATGGCCAGGCCGAGCAGCCGCCACGTCGTGGACCAGCCTCGCGGTCCCGCGCGGCGGTTGATGGCCAGGCCCGCGCCCATGAGGGAGATGACGACGCACAGCTCGGTGATGTGCTCCAGCGCGGTGCGGTGGGCGATCGGGTCGGGTTCGGGCAGGCCGATGGGCAGCGCGAACAGCACCAGGCCGGCCAGGAGGTACACCAGGGGCAGCGACAGGGGGCGGCGGGCGAGCACCTCGGGCAGGATCGCCGCGAGCAGGGCCGCGGCCCCGCCGAGGGCCAGGAGGAGGTCGAGGGTGGACATCACCGCTCACCCTGCCCCCAAGATCATAGATCACCCCTCCACTTCTCCTCGCGGCCACGCCTCCCCGGCCGTCCATTCGGCCCCTGTGGTGGAAGTGGTGAGGGTCGTCAGCCGGCGATCTGGCGGTCGATGGTGGACGGGGCCAGGACGTGCTCGGCGACCATGACGGCCGCGCCGACGATCCCCGCCCGGTCGCCCAGTTCGCTGGCCCTGATCGCGAGATGCTGCGTGGCCAGCGGCAGCGACCGGCTGTAGATCGTCTCCCGTACGCCCGCCAGCACCTGCTCCCCCGCCTCGGCCACGTCGCCGCCGAGCACGATGACGGAGGGGTTGAAGAAGTTCACGATCGAGGCCATCACCGCGCCGACCTCGCGCCCGGCCTGGCGAACCAGCCGGGTGGCGGTGAGGTCGCCCGCGCGCATCAGCGCCACCACGTCCCTGCTGCCGGCCGCCTCGATCCCGGCCGCGCGCAGCGCCGCCGCCATGGACGCGCCGCTCGCCACCGCCTCAAGGCAACCGGCGTTGCCGCACCTGCACGGGGCCCGCGAGCCGGCGACGCGGATGTGGCCGACGTCGCCCGCCGCGCCCTGCGCGCCCCGGTGCAGCCGCCCGCCGGAGACGATCCCCGAGCCGATGCCGGTGCCGATCTTGACGTAGATCAGCGGGTCCACGGCCGGCCCCGCGGCCCAGTGCTCGCCCAGGGCCATGATGTTCACGTCGTTGTCGACCAGGACGGGCGCGCCGAGCCGGCCCTGGAGCCACTCGGGCACCGCGAAGCCGTCCCAGCCCGGCATGATCGGCGGGTTGACCGGGCGGCCCGAGCCGTGCTCGACGGGGCCGGGCAGGCCGACGCCGACGCCGCACACCTGCGCGGGATCCCGTCCGGCGGCGGCCAGCAGTTCCTCCAGGATGTCGGCCACCCGGCACAGGGTGCGCTCGGGCCCCCGGTCGACGGGCAGTTCGGTGGCCACTTCGGCGAGCACGTTCATGGACAGGTCGAGGACGGCCAGGCGGGCGTGGGTGGCGCCGAGGTCGGCGGCGAGCACGGCGCGGGCGCCGCCGTTGAAGGCGAAGACGCCGGCCGGGCGGCCTCCCGAGGAGATCGAGCCCTCGCCGGCCACGACCCAGCGCTGATCGATCAGGCCGTCGAGCCGCTGGGTGACCGTGGATCTGGACAGTCCCGTCAAGCGGGCCAGCTCGCCGCGGGTCCGCGCCCGCCCGTCGCGCAGGATCGCCAGCAGCGCCCCCGCCCCCACGCCCTGGCCGTTGGCACCGCTTGGCATGCGCCTACCTTACTTCGAATATCAGCCGACTTATGTTGACAAGAAGTAAAAGTCAAGATCTCTTGCCGCGATGCGGGCCGGACATACGTGGCGGGCGGAGCCCCCGCCACCCGCCGGTGGCGGAGGTTGCGCCTGTTACATGATGTGTGATGTTGTGCCGATCCCGGTCCGCTTTCCGCCCCAGGAGGCTTCGTCGTGCCGTTCACTGTGGATCTGACCAGTGGAAACGTCGAGAAGGAAGATCGCACCCAGGAGAAGGGGCACTATGGCGGGACCGTTCTGGGGCTGCGGTTGATGACCGAGCGGACGGCGCCGGGGCTGGATCCGTACGATCCGGGGACGCTCCTGTACGTGGCGGCCGGCATGCTGGGCGGGACCGCGGCCCCCGGGCTGGCCAAGGCCGTGTTCCTGGCCAAGTCGCCGTTGACCGGGGTGGCCGGGGAGGCGCACGCGCTGGGGCCGTTCGCGGCGGGGATGCGGGCGGCGGGGGCCAGGGCGCTGGCCGTGCTCGGGCGGGCGGAGCGGCTGTCGTACCTGCTGGTCCGGGACGGCGAGGCGACCCTGCACGACGCCGGCGAGCTGCGCGGGCTGGGCGTGGCCGCCACGACCGACGCGCTGCGGGCCCGGCACGGCGCGCGCGCCCACGTGGCGGCGATCGGGCCGGCCGGGGAGAACCTCGTCCGGTACGCGAGCGTCGTCACCGACCACGCCTTCGCCGCCGGGCGTTACGGCCTCGGCGCGGTCTTCGGCGCCAAGAACCTCAAGGCGATCGTGTGCGCCGGTGACGTGCCCGCCGAGGTGGCGGCCCCTGCGGCGGACCCGGCGGCGGTGGCCGGGCTGGCCGCCTCCTACCGGGAGTCGCTGGCCACGAACCCGCTGGCGGCGCTCCAGGCGGGCGTGCCGGGGTTCGCGGGGTGGGCGGACGGCCCGCTCGACCCCGGCTACGCCTCCGTCCGCAACTTCTCGGAGACGGGGACGCCGGGGCTGCGGGTCCCGTCGGCGGGCGACTACGCGGGGCGGGCGGTGTCCGTCTCCGGCGCCTGCACGGGCTGCCCGAACGACTGCCTCAAGGTGTACGGGCCTCCGTCGGCCGCCGGACGGCGCACGGGCGGGCTCGG
>NZ_BAAAMU010000241.1:0-6383 GCF_039529435.1 Nonomuraea maheshkhaliensis | reverse complement strand
CAGCTCGGCGTCGGCGGCGGCGTCGGCGTTGGTGTCGGCGTCGGCTCCGGCTCCTCTTCCTCTTCGAACGACGGCACCGGGCTCTCCTCGGCGGGGAGCGTGGGGGAGGGGAGCGGCCGCAGCGTGGTCGTGTCGGAGGACTCGCCGCCGTTGATCACCACCACGGCTCCCGTGGCGGCCAGCAGGCAGACCCCGGCCAGCACGAGCGGCCCCATGCGGCGCGGCCGGCGGCGGCGCGTGCGCCGGTCGGCGGGCACGGGGAACCCGGTCCGGTCGAAGTTGTCGCCCAGGTCGGTGATCAGTACGCGCGTCTGGTCCAGCTCGGGCTTGACGCACGTGTCGATCACCCGGCGGCGCAGCGAGATCCTCGGGTAGGCCACCGGCATCATCTCCAGCAGCCGCGCGGCGGAGACCTGCCGGTGCCGCCGCTCGGTGCACACCTCGCACCCGCCGATGTGCCCCGACAGCCGCCGGCGCAGCAGCGGGGTGAGCGGGCCCTCCCAGGAGTCCACCATCGCCGACAGGTCGGGGCAGTGCGCCCGGCCGACCCTGGCCAGCACCACGGCCGCGGCGGCGATCTCCAGCTGGTCGCGGGCCCGGCCGAGCCTGGCCGCCGCCTGCCGGGAGGTCAGGCCGAGCACCGCGGCGACCTCCGACGGGGTCAGGTCGTGGCGCAGCGAGAGTTCGAGCACCTCGCGCTCGCCGCCGCTCAGCTCGCCCAGCGTCTCGTGGACCAGGTCGGCCAGCTCGGGGTCCTCGTGCTCGTCCGGCTCGGGCAGCGGCAGGCCGCCCGCCGGGGTGCCGCTGCGGCGGGCCAGCCGGGCGCGTACCTGGAACCTGGTCAGCGCGTACAGCCAGGGCCGCAGTCTGGCCGGGTCCTTGAGCCGGCCCACGCACTGCTGCGCGGTGACCAGCGCGTCGTGCACGGCGTCGGCGGCCAGGTCGTCGGCCCTGGCGAGGGAGAAGGCGTAGTCGTGCAGCCGCTCGGCGTAGGAGTCGTACAGCTTGGCGGGAGCATCGCTCTCACCCCGGCTCAGAGCTTCGACGAGCTGCTGATCGGCGGCACGATCGATGGTCGGCCATCCAGGCACGGATTCCCTCCCCGCGGGTAGCACGGGCGCTTCGGCCCCACGCGGAGAGGACGCGGCCCTTGACGGGCCGGTTCGCCCTTCATACCCAATGGGCATGAAGGGGGCGGATCATCCGTCGCAGTTCGGCGTGCAGAGGCGGCGCTCCATGCCCTGGAGGAAGAAGTCGCGCACCTGGAGGATGTCCTCGGCGATGTACGCCTCGCCGCCCGTGGCCTTGGCCAGGGTCTCCATCTGCTTCTTGCCCTTCTTGGCGTCCGGCCCGAACGCGATGAGCAGGATGGAGATCGGCCGCTTCGGGTTGTAGGTCTTGTTCAGGTACTGGATGATCTCGGAGTTCTTCACGCCGCCGTCGGGGTCGTCGTTGCCCGCGCCGTCGGTGAGGATCAGCAGCGTGTTGACCTTGTCCTGCTGGTACGTCTTCGTCAGCTGCCCGTAGGCGGCCTTGACCGTGTCGTTCAGCCCGGTGTCGCCCGTGGCCTTGGCCCGCATCTGGGCGAGCGTCCTGCCCATCACGTCCTTGCGCAGAGCCCCGTTGATCGACTCGCTGAGCGGCCCGACGGGGACGTTCTCCTTCCAGTCCTTGCCTTTTCCGTCCAGGTGTGTGGAGAACGTCCACAGACCGATCTCGGATCCGGCGGGGAAGAGCCCGAGGCCCTCGGCGGCGATCTTGTTGATGGCCTGCATGCGCGTCATGCCGGTGCCGGGCACGGGCAGCGCCATCGTCCCGGAGACGTCGAGCAGGGTCAGCAGGCGGGTGCCGAGGTTCAGCCTGGACCAGGTCTGGACCATCCGCGTCACGGTCGCGCCGTCCGGCGGGTCCAGCGCCACCGGGGCCTCGGGGGTGAAGCCCTTGTCCTCCGACAGCGCGTCGCCGGCCTTGCCGTCCGCGCTGCGGAACCCGGCCGCGCGCAGCACCTTCCTGGCCGACTCCGAGGAGAGCTCCTGCTTGAAGTCCGTCGCGGCCTTCAGCACGCCCGTGTCCTTGGTCAGGATCGTGACGGGGTAGTCGAGGCTGAGCGTGCCCTCCTTGGGATAGAGGGCGACCACCGGGGCCTCGGGCTTCTTGACGTTGTGCGCGTGGATGGCCTGCTCGGTGGTGACGCCCACCGGCACCCTGCTGCCGGACTTGACCGTGAGGCTGGCCAGCAGCGCCGTCGAGTCGGGCGCGAGCTGACCCGACAGCTCCTTGAGCGCGCCCACCAGCGCTTTGTCCTGGCCGGCCTCCTTGGCCGTGCCGGCCGCGGCCAGCAGCGCCGCCAGGCCGGCGGAGTTCTTCTGCGGGTCGAGGGCGAGCACCCGCACCTTCCTGCCGGGACCGTCCACATTGGCCACGTTCGCCGCCGAGACCATGGCGGTCCAGCTCGGCTGCAGCGCCCCCGACAGCTTCTGGGCCGACGCCTTCGCCGCCGCCAGCACCACGGGGGAGCTCGCGATCGAGCCCTCCACCTGCGGCAGCGTGTCCTTGCCCGAGGTCGCGCGCATGCTCTCCATGAGCAGGCTGGAGTCGGCCACCCAGAAGTCGGCCTTGGACTTGCCCGCCGCCAGCGCGTTCGCGGTCCTGGCCGCCGCCTCCTTGGCCACCGACACCTCGACGCACTTGCTGTCGATCGAGTGCATGGCCTTGTTGTAGGTGCCGGCGATCTTGTTCAGGGCGGGCTGGATGTCCGGCGTGGCCACCACGCGCAGCGGCAGCTTGCCGGCCGAGCAGTCGTGGTCCCGGTTGAAGATGACGAAGGCCGCGACACCGAGGAGGACGGCCATGGCGACCGCTCCGGCCAGCGGTACGAGCACTCTGCCGCGGCTGTTCTTGGACCGCCTGCGGGGAGGGGGTTCGCTGGCTCGGTAGCCGTCGTCGAGCTCGTCTGTGCGGTGTCGCCCCACGATGTCCTCTTAGGTTGCTTGAGACCTTCCGGAGACCCTAGCGGGAGATGCTCCGCAATACTCCGGGAACGATACTCGGTGCGGTCTGTGTGGCAAAACAGCCCTTTTGGTGCGACGATTACCGAGCGTGGCGCTCAATGGCAACAAGTGTGACCGCCCCAGGCGCGCTTTCCCTCCCGTACGGCGACCACCGCCAGCACCACCGCCACCACCGGATCCACCCACCACAGACCCATCGTGTTGAGCCACAGACCCGCCAGCACGCCCGCCGCCATGGCCGCGCAGATGAGGTTCTGCGTGCCCTCGCCCGCGGTGGCCGCCGAGGCCAGCCGCCGGCCGAGCCGCCGCTTGGCCAGACCCAGCGCCGGCATGCCGGCCAGGCTCAGCGACGTCACCACGATCCCCAGCGCGCTCGGCACCGCCCGGTGGCCCGCGTCCAGGTCGTGCGCGACGTGGAGGATCAGGTAGGGGGCCAGCAGCCAGAAGCTCAGCGCCACCAGCCGCCGCGCGGTGCTCTCGGCGCTGGACGACAACGTACGGGCGCCGGTGAACCGCCACACCACGATCAGGCTGGCCACCGCCTCGACCAGCGCGGTCAGGCCCCAGCCGATGAGCGCGACCGAATGCGCGGCCAGGCCCGCCACCAGGCCGAGCGAGCTCTCCACGCCGAGCCAGACCAGTGTGGCCACCGAGAGCGAACGAGCGGCCCGCGCGGCCCGCAGCCACTCGGCTGACGCGGCCGGATGCTCATGAATTCGCTGATCAGGCACCATGAACCCCCGAACTCCCGGCTATCCGGCCGTCGACAGCGATCTGTACCGTACCCATCGCACTCCGTGACCTCGTACGGCGGCGGCAAAGGAAGGTCAAGCTTCGGCCGCATAATGAGCCTTTGATCGCCGAATGATCACCGAATGCTGTGTCGAGTGGAGATCCGGGGGGATTTCGTGCCGTTCACGCCCAGCCACATCGCCGCCGTCGTGCCGCTGATCGCGTCGTCCCGGCTGCGCCGGATCGTCGATCCATGGGCGCTGGCGATGGGCGCGATGGTCCCCGACCTGCCGATCTTCCTGCCGTTCCTGCCCGACTACACCGACTGGCACTCCTGGCTCGGCGTGGTCACCATCGACCCGCTCGCGGTCCTGATCCTGCTCCCCTTCTTCCACCTCGTCCTGCGCGACCCCCTGATCTCCCTCCTCCCGCCCGCGCTGGCGGGCCGCGCCGCCCTGCTGACCCCCGAGCGCCCGCGCCCGCTCCCCATGGTCGCGGGAGCAGTGGCCGGAGCCGCCACCCACGTGCTGTGGGACAGCTTCACCCACTCCACGGGCCCGGCGGAGTGGGGCGCGTGGCTCTCCTTCTCCGTCTTCGGCGTGATCAGGCTCTTCCGCCTCCTGCAGTACACCTCGTCGGCGATCGGCCTGACCCTGGTGGTGTGGTGGGCCTGGCGCGGGCTGTCCAGGATGCCCTCGGCGCCCGTACCCGACCGGCTGCGCGTCTCCGCCCGCACCCGCCTGACCGTCCTCGCCGGCTCCGCCGCCGGCGTCGTGGCCGGCGCCCTCCTCTGGCCCCTGGTGGACGCGCCCAACCCGAAGTTCGGCCTGGCCAGCGTGATCACCAAGACGGGCGCGGGCACCGTGATCGGCCTGTGCCTGGTCCTCGTCTGCTACGCGCTCGTCTGGCAGGTCAGGCGGCGCATGGCAGTATCGGAAGGTGCTTGAGTACGTCACCGCCGCCGACGACCCGCGCCTCACCGACTACACCCGGCTGAGGGACGTGGAACTGCGCAAGAGCCTGGAGGCCGAGCGCGGCCTGTTCCTCGCCGAGGGCGAGAAGGTGATCAGGCGGGCGATCGGCGCCGGCTACCCGATCCGCTCCGTCCTGACCACCCGCCGCTGGCTGGCGTCCCTGGAGGACGTGCTCGGCGACGCGACGATCTACGTGGCGGACGACGCGACCATGTCCGCCATCGCGGGCTTCCCGGTCCACCGCGGCGCCCTGGCCTCGATGGAACGCCTGCCGCTGCCCGCCGTCGAGACCCTGCTGGAGGGCGGTGTGCGCCGCCTGCTCGTCCTGGAGGACCTGGTCGACCACGCCAACGTGGGGGCGATCTTCAGGTGCGCGGCCGCGCTCGGGGTCGGCGGCATCGTCCTGTCGCCGCGCTGCGCCGACCCGCTCTACCGCAGGGCGGTGAAGGTCGCGATGGGCGCGGTCTTCTCGATCCCGTACGCGCGCATGGACGACTGGTTCGAAGGGCTGTCCACGCTGCGCAAGGCCGGTTTCCAGACCCTCGCCCTGACCCCGGACCAGACGGCCACCCCGCTCGACACGGTCTCGCTGTCCGAACGGGTGGCGCTGCTGCTGGGCTCCGAGGGTGACGGCCTGTCCTCCCACTGGCTGCAGGAGGCCGACGAGGCGGTGTGCATCCCGATGAGCGGGGAGGCGATGGCGGCGGGGGTCGACTCGCTGAACGTCGTCGCGGCGGCGGCCATCGCCTGCCATGGGCTGATGCGGTCCGCCTGACCGCCGCCTGAGCCTGTCACGCGCGGTGGGTTTCGCGGCGCTCGTCAGTCACCGGACCCGTCTGCGGACTTGTCGGGGACCACGGTGAGGCTGACGAGGTGGCGGGTGCGGCCGTGGCCGGGGCCGGTGCGCGTGCGGCGGGTCACCACCTCCTCGATCTCCGCGGCCAGCTCGGCGCACTCCTCCTCGGTCAGCCAGACCGCGGCCTGACGGCACAGCAGCCCCTCGCGGGCGGGGTCGGCGTCGTCCCGGGCGAGATAGCGGTCGACGTCGGCCATCAGAGCGCCGCTGAACAGGGCGAAGGCGCGCTGGTAGTCGTCCTTCGTCATGCTCGAACGCTCCTCCGCGTCCAGGAGCGACCTGTCCCCGCGGACCCGGTAACCGCGCTCGACCACGCCGCGGACGCGCCTCTCGCTCACCACCTCCAGGAAACCGGCCTCGGCGAGGGCTGCGACGTGCCGGTACATGGTGGCGGGCGGGACGTCGGGCAGCCGCTCGCGCAGCTGGGCCGTGGTCAGCTCGTCGGCGCCGAGCATGGTCTGCATGATGCGCAGTCGTACGGGATGGAGCAGATGATGTGCGGTTGCCATGTCCCTATGTTCTCATGTTTGATAGCATTATCGAAATCGATAACAATCGGATCGGAAGGCACAGCCATGCCCGAGATCGACATGACGGTGACGGCGGACGACGGAACCCCCCTGGGCGGCACCCTGACCCTCCCCGCCGGGCCGGGCCCGTACCCCGCCGTGCTCCTGCTGCACGGCTCGGGCCCGCTCGACCGTGACGGCAACACCCGCAAGGCCGCCATGAATTTCGGCCGCCCGCTCGCGGACGCGCTGGCGGCGGCCGGCATCGCCACCCTGCGCTACGACCCGCGCGGCACCCGCG
>NZ_BAAAMU010000240.1:0-6599 GCF_039529435.1 Nonomuraea maheshkhaliensis | reverse complement strand
CTCAGCGTCGTCGTCGCCCTGCTCGTACGCGCCCCGCACGCAGGCGTCGCGGGCCTGGCCGGCGCCGTGCTGGCCCTGGCCGGCGCGCTGACCCTGAGCCGGCTGACCGGCGTGATCGGCAGAGCGCTGGCCGGCCCCGTACGCGCGCTCTCCGCGCGGACCGGCGACCTCGCCCTGCTCAACCTGCGCGGCGGCCGGGCCGGCCGGGCCTCGCTGCCGATCATGCTGGCCACCTGCCTGGCCACCACGAACATCTTCCTCCAGGCCGGCGAGACCGACGCCGCCACCCGCGCCTTCGACGAGTGCCTGCGGGCCGACGCCGTCATGGAGACCGCCACCGGCGGCCTCGCGCCCGCCGCGCTCACCCGCGTCGCGGAGCTGCCGGGGATCAGCGCCGCCGGGCTCGTCACCAGCACCGCCTACCTCTCCGGCGACCGCGGTCAGAGCGAGGCGGGCCGGCCCGCCCACGGCCTGACGAACCTGTCCGGCCTGACCGCGTTCCCCGTGTCGGCCGGATCGCTGGCCGCGCTCGGCGAGCACGGCGCCGCCCTGGGGAAGGAGGAGGCGCGCCGCGCCGGTGCGGCGCTCGGCGACACGATCACCGTGTGGCTCGGCGACGGCACCCCCGTACGCGTGCGCGTGGTCGCCCTGCTGGCGCTGGAGCCGGGCGCGGAGTTCCTGCTCCTGCCCGCCGCGCTGCTCGCCCCGCACACCACGGCCACGCTGCCGGCCCGCGTCCTGATCCGCGGCGGCCCCGGCGTGGACGCCCGCCGGGCCGCCGAGGAGACCGGGCTGCATCCGGCGGGCACCGCCGACTCGGCCGAGCACCTGATGCGCGGCTGGGTCGACTACCTGATCACCGCCGTGATCATGGTGTTCACCGCCATCGCCGTGGCCGCCGCGCAGGGCAGCGCCGCCGCCCGGCGCGGCAGGGAGTTCGGGGTGCACCGGGCCGGCGGCGCCACCCGCGCCCAGGTGATGCGCATGCTCGGCGTCGAGGCCCTGCTGGTGGCCGCGATCGGGGTCGTGCTGGGGACCGTCGGGGTGGTCCCCGTGCTGATCCCCTACTCGGTCGTGGTCAGCGGCCTGCCCCTGCCCTCCGGCTCTGCCTGGTTCTACCTGGCCGTCGTCGTCTCCGGCACCGTGTCCGCGCTGGTGGCCACCCTCTATCACGCCTGGTGCACAGGGGGACGAGAGGGGTGGCTTAGGGGTCGGAGGCCGGGCCGCGGCTAGGTAATTTCCCGGGTGAACGGGAAATTGGCCTGGAGGAATGGTAAATGCGGGTCCTGCTCACCCAGCACGCGGCGACCGCCCATCTGAATCTGATGGTCCCCATTGCGTGGGCGTTGAAATCGGCCGGGCACGACGTCGTGCTCGCCGGCCAGCCCGACATCATGGGCGGAATTCGCGAGACCGGAATCACCGGGGTGTCGGTCGGCGATATGTCCGCGGTGGCGGAGCGGCTCGCCGCGATGTCGCCCGAGGAACACATTTACGGCTCCGGATACGACCTGGCCGAGGAACGCCAGGAAGTCCTCACCTACGCGTACGTCCGCGACTGCCTGGCCGCCTGGGCCTCGCCCCTCGCCTTCGACCTCATCACCGACGAGAGCATGTACGACGACCTCGTCGCCTTCTGCCGCGCCTGGCGGCCCGACCTGGTCATCTGGGACTCCATCACGTTCCCCGGCCCGGTGGCCGCCCGCGCCTGCGGCGCCGCCCACGTCAGGACCACGTTCGGCCGCGACCACTGGGCACGCATGCGCGACCTGTTCCTGCGGCTGCGCGGCGACCGCGACGAGGACCCCGTGGCCGACTGGCTGACGGCCAAACTCGCCCGGTACGGGGCCGGCTACCACGAGGACGTCGTCCTCGGCCAGGCCACCATCGACAGCCTGCCGGGCTGGTCGCGCTTCCCCCTGGAGCACGGGCCCGCGTACCTGCCGGTCCGCTACGTCCCGCACAACGGGCCCGCCGTCATCCCGCCCTGGCTGGTGCCCCCGCCGGCACGGCGCCGCGTCTGCTTCACCCTCGGCGTCAGCGGCGGCGAGATGTGGGGCGGCCAGGGCAGCATCGGGGTCGCCGACCTGTTCGACGCCGTCGCCGACCTCGACGTCGAGGTGGTCGCCACCATCGAGCCCGGCGGCCTGCCCGACGGGCGCAAGGCCCCCGACAACGTCAGGCTCGCCGGATTCGTCCCCCTGCACCCGTTGCTCGCGACGTGCGCCGCGATCGTGCACCACGGCGGCACCGGCACCACCTGCACCGCGCTGGCCGCCGGCGTGCCGCAGCTCATCGTCCCCGCCGCGCTCTACGACGAGCGCGGCCTCGCCCGCGCCCTGGCCCGCCAGGGAGCGGGCGTGACCGTCCAGCCCGCCGAGCTCACCCCCGAGACGCTGCGCGCGGGCCTGGTGCGCCTGCTCGACGAGCCCTCCTACGCCGGCCGCGCCGCCGCGCTCCGCGACGACGCCGCGACCGCGCCGTCCCCCGCCGACCTCGTCCGCGACCTTGAGGACCTGGTCGCCCGCCACCAGAGGTGACGTCCATGGAAAACGAGGCCAAGCTCCTCGACTACCTCCGCCGCGCGACCGCCGACCTGCGCGAGGCCCGCCGGCGGCTCGACGAGTACGCCGAGCCCATCGCCGTCGTCGGCATGGCCTGCCGCTTCCCCGGCGCGGCCGACACCCCCGAGGCACTGTGGCGGCTGCTGGAGTCGGGCACGGACGCCGTCACCGGCTTCCCCGCAGACCGCGGCTGGGACACCGAGAACCTGTACGACCCCGACCCCGACACCCCCGGCAGGAGCTACACCCGCCACGGCGGCTTCCTGCACGACGCAGCCTGGTTCGACGCCGCGTTCTTCGGCATCAGCCCGCGCGAGGCCGTCGCCATGGACCCGCAGCAGCGGCTGCTCCTGGAGACCTCGTGGGAGGCGTTCGAGGCCGCCGGCATCGACCCCGCCGCCGCCAGGGGCAGCGCCACCGGCGTGTACGCGGGCGTCATCTACCACGACTACGGCACCCGCGGCTCCGCCAGGCAGGACGTCGCCGGTTACCTCAGCAACGGCAGCGACGGGGCCGTCGCCACCGGCCGCGTCGCGTACGTCATGGGCCTCGAAGGCCCCGCGATCACCGTGGACACGGCCTGCTCGTCCTCCCTCGTGGCCCTGCACCTCGGCGTCCAGGCGCTGCGCCGCGGCGAGTGCGCCCTCGCCCTGGCCGGCGGCGTCACCGTCATGTCCACCCCCGGCACGTTCGTCGAGTTCAGCAGGCAGCGCGGCCTGTCGCCGGACGGCCGCTGCAAGGCGTTCTCCGACGACGCCGACGGCACCGGCTGGGGTGAGGGCGCCGGCATGCTGCTGCTGGAGAAGCTCTCCGACGCCCGCCGCCACGGCCACCGCATCCTCGGCGTCATCCGCGGCAGCGCCGCCAACCAGGACGGCGCCAGCAGCGGCCTCACCGCGCCGAACGGGCCCGCCCAGCAGAAGGTCATCCGCCAGGCCCTGGCCGACGCCGGGCTCGGCCCCGCCGACATCGACGCGGTCGAGGCGCACGGCACCGGCACCACACTCGGCGACCCCATCGAGGCCCAGGCCCTCATGGCGGTGTACGGCTCGGCACGGGACGGCGGGGCGCCGCTGCGGCTCGGCTCGATCAAGTCGAACCTCGGGCACACGCAGGCGGCGACGGTGGTGGCGGGCGTGATGAAGATGCTGCTCGCCCTGCGGCACGGCACCCTGCCCAGGACCCTGCACGTCAGCGAGCCGACGCCGGAGGTCGACTGGTCCGGCGGCGTCGTCCTGGCCACCGCGAACGAACCCTGGCCCGCCACCCCCGGCCGGCTCCGCCGCGCCGGCGTCTCAGCCTTCGGCGTCAGCGGCACCAACGCCCACATCATCCTGGAAGAACCCCCACACCCAGAACCCGCCGACCCGTCCCCGGAACCCGCCGACGGGCGGACCGACGGCAGTGCTCGGGAGACGGCCGTCCGGGAGCAGACCGTGCTGGCCTGGCCGGTGTCAGGCCGCACCCCGCAGGCGCTCGCCGCACAGGCCGCCAAGCTCGCCGAACACCTGGGGGCAGCCCCCGGCCTGCCGCCCGATGAGGTGGCGCGGACGCTGGCCGGCGCCAGGACCCGGTTCGAGCAGCGCGCCGTCGTGGTCGGCCGCGACCGCGCCGAACTGCTGACCGGCCTGAGAGCCGTCGCCACCGCCGAACCCGGCACCACACCGCTCATCACGAACGATCCGGCACCCGGCACAGCGTCCGAGACCGCGCCCGGCACCACCTCCAATGCCACGGCGGGCATCACGCCCGGGGTCGCGGTCGGTGTCGCCGCCATCGATCCGCGGGTCGTCTTCGCCTTCCCCGGGCAGACCTCCGTCACCCCGGGCGGGCTGCGCGAGCTGCTCGACACCGCGCCCGCGTTCGCCGCCCGCGTCCAGGAGTGCGAGGCCGCGCTCGCCCCCTACGTCGGATGGAAGCTCACCGACCTGCTGCGCGGCGACCCGGCCGCGCCCGCCCCGGTCAGCATGGACGTCGTCCAGCCGACCTCCTGGGCGATCATGGTCGCACTGGCCGAGCTGTGGCGCTCGTACGGCGTCGAACCCGATGCCGTGGTCGGCCACTCACAGGGCGAGATCGCCGCCGCCGTCGTCTCCGGAGCCCTGTCCCTGGAGGACGGCGCCAAGGTCGTGGCCCTGCGCAGCCGCCTGATCACCGAGCTCCTGGCCGGGACCGGCGGCATGATGGCCGTCAGCCTGCCCGAGCAGCAGGCCGCCGAGCAGCTCGAACCCTGGGCCGGCCGCGTCTGGATCGGCGCCGTCAACGCACCCGGCGCCGTCGTCGTCACCGGCGAACCCGGCGCGCTCGACGAACTCCAGGAACGGCTCAAGGCCCAGAACGTGCGCACCAACCGGATCCAGCCCCTCGACTACGCCTCCCACTGCCCCCTCGTCGAGCCGCTGCGAGACCGGCTCGGAGACCTCCTGTCCGGCCTGAGCCCGCGAGCGGCGCACATCCCGTTCTGCTCGACCGTCACCGGCGAGCCGATCGACACCGGGCGCCTCGACGCGGCCTACTGGTACACCAACCTGCGCTCCCCGGTGCTGTTCAGGCAGGCCGTCGAGCACCTGGCCGGCACGGGGCACGGCCTGTTCGTCGAGGTCACGGCGCATCCCGTGCTCACGTACGCGATCGATGGGAGCGCGGAGGGCGCCACCGTCCTCGGGACGCTGCGCCGCGACGAGGGCACGCTGGCCAAGTTCGCGCTGTCGGCGGCGGAGGCGCAGGTGCACGGGGCGGCCGTGGACTGGTCCCCGCTGCTCGGGGACGGCCCGTCGGCGCCGCTGCCGACGTACGCGTTCCAGCGCGAGCACTACTGGCTCGACGGTGAGGACCGGCCGAACGTGGAGTCGGCGGGCCTGACCGAGGCCGGCCACCCACTGCTCGGCGCCGCCGTGCAGGTGGCCGGGACCGGCGACCTGATCCTGACCGGCCGCCTGTCGCGGTCGTCGCAGCCCTGGCTCGCCGACCACGCCGTGTCGGGCCGGGTCGTCCTGCCCGGCACCGCGTACGTGGAGCTGGCCGCGTACGCCGGCGGGCGCACCGGACACGGCCGCGTCGAGGAGCTGACCCTGCGCGCACCGCTGACGCTGCCGGCCGGGGCCTCCGTGAACGTCCAGGTCGTGCTCGCCACCCCCGCCGATGACGACACCCGAGCCGTCGCCGTCAACGCCCGCCACGACGACGCCGCAGCCGACACCCCCTGGACCTGCCACGCCACCGGCACCCTGGCCCCCTACGAACCCCCCACCCCCCTCACCACCGAACCCGCCGCCGGATCCGACACCGAGTTGGACACCGGACCTGACCTGGCGGTCTGGCCTCCGCCGGATGCGGAGCCGGTGGATCTGGCCGGCTTCTACGAAGGGCTCGCCGGGCACGGCCTGGAGTACGGCCCCCACTTCCAGGGCGTCACCGGGGCCTGGCTGCTGGACGGCACCGCGTACGCGGAGGTCGCCCTGCCCGACGGCGTGAGCGCGGCGGGCTACGGCCTGCATCCCGCGCTGCTCGACGCCGCCCTGCACGTGGAGGCGCTGCTGCTGTCCGGCAGTCCCGGCCTGCCCTTCTCCTGGTCGGGCGTGCGCCTCCAGCCGGCGGAGACCACCCGGCTGCGGGTACGGCTGTCCAGGTCCGCGTCCGGCGAGCTGACCGTGCGGCTGGCCGACGCCGGCGGGCGCCCCGTGGCCTCGGTGGACTCGCTCGTCTCCCGCCCCACGGACGGCCCGAACCTGGACCACCTCTACCGCCTGGACCGGATCCCGTCCCCGCACCACGGCCACCGCTCCCGCCACACCAAGATCACCGGCCACGCCCCCACGGCAGCGGTCCTGTCCGCAGCGGGCCTCGGCCCGTACGACCCAGCCCCGGTCCCGAACGGAACCGCACCCCACGCCACCGCCGCGCCGCCTTCGACCGGCCATGACACGCGCGACCCCGAGCTGGCGACGGCGGACGCCGGCGGGGGCGCGGAGGTCGAATTCCTCGCCCTGCCCTCGGGGGGGGGGGGGCCGGGGGGGGGGGGGGGGGCGGTCGACG
>NZ_BAAAMU010000239.1:0-6714 GCF_039529435.1 Nonomuraea maheshkhaliensis | reverse complement strand
ACACCTCCTTCTCGCCGAGCGTTGCGCACAAGTAGCGCAACCCCTGCTCGATCGCGGCGTAGAACTGCCCGATGGTCCGGTAATCGTCGTCCTCCGGTGGCGCACCGGGCGGCGCCGGCTGTTCCAGGCGCAGGAACATCTCCAGCGCCTCCGCACCGAACGGCACCAACGCCACCTCCAGATCACCGTGCGGCAACCTACGCGGATGCGACGGCAACATCTCCGGCATGTCCAGACGCGGCGCACCACCAACGGCGTTGAGTTGATTCGCCGCCAGCGCCAGATGCAGCATCTCCTCCACGAAGACGCCGCTCACCACCTCCACAGCCGCCGCATTACGCTCCGGATCCAGCGAATACAACGCCGTCAAATACGGCGGCAACGTCGCATGCTCCAGCTCGATCGCCCACTGCAGGTGCTCGCGGAGGCTGTCGAGCGTGCCGATCCGAACCGATCGTTCGTGGTTCATTCGTGTCATACCTCGGGTTGTTGGCATGGCGGATCGGACCGCCGGCCGGTGGGCCGGCTGCCTGGTTCGATCCTGGGATCAGGCAGCGACGACGGCAGCCGGTGCCGTCACGCTGCGGATACTTCGCCGGGGTTCAGGACGGGCGTGGTGCGCGGCGGTCCTGGCGCTGGGCCAGCTCGGCCTCTTCCACCAGCGTGAACATCGGCTTGCCCGGCTCGCACAGCATGGTGACCGTGAACCGTACCGGGACATCGTCGCGATTGTTGCCGTCCTGGTAGTGGATGACGTCGCCACCCGGCTCCCAGAACGCCTCGCCGGCGCGGATCACCCGCTCCGGCTCCCCTTCCAGCTCCATCAGCATCTCGCCCTCGAGGACGACGCCGAAGGCGGGACCCGGGTGGCGATGCGGCGGCGCGCCAGGGTCTCCGGGCGGGTACTCGATGACCACGGTCATCGCGTGCGCGCCCTCGGGGATGAACGGAGGCTGCGCCTCCTGCAGCACGGTCAGCGCCGTCTGCCACGCGGTCGATCGCGGCTTGTCCATCGCCCGCCCTACTTCGCGTCGGACTGGTCGAGCCAGTCTTCGTAGGTGATGGTGCCGAGCTGCGCGCCGTCAGCGGGCACCAGCGACCGCTCGCCGAGCACGCTGCCGAAGTAGCGCGCCTGCGGGTCGACGACGACCTCGCGGGTGTCGCCCCAGGCGGCCAGCGCCTTGCGGAAGAACTCGTCCATCTTGTACTGGGTCGGTCCGGCGATCTCGATCCGGCCGTTCAGCGGCGTCCCCACCGCGGTCCTGCCGACCGCCTGGGCCACGTCGTCACCCGCGATCGGCTGGAACAGCACCGGCGCGATGTGCACCTTGCCGTCGACCGTGCCCTCATCGGCGATGCCTCGGGCGAACTCGAAGAACTGGGTGGAGTGCACCAGCGAGAACGGGATGCCCGACTTCTCGATCAGCTTCTCCTGGGCGATCTTCGCCGCGAAGTAGCCGTTCTCCGGCATCCGTTCGGTCCCCACGATTGACACCGCCACGTGATGGCCCACGCCTGCGGCCGCCTCGGCCGCCAGCAGGTTGCCAGTGGAGGTCTGGAAGAACTTCATGACGGCCTCGCGCTCGAACGAGGGCGAATTCGACACGTCGATCACGACCTGGGCGCCCTTCAGCACCTCGGCCAGGCCCTCCCCGGTCAGCGTGTTGACGCCGGTGTTCGGTGACGCGGCCACGGCCTCGTGGCCGTGCTCGCCCAGCTTCTTCACCAGCTTCGACCCGATGAGCCCGGTCCCGCCGATCACCACGATTTTCATTGTTGGCACCCTTCTGGCTTTCTGGACGCTGTGGTGCGCCCCTGTCGTCAGCTAGGACAAGGCAGCCCCCTCAGTTGTGACAGGCGGCCTCGTATTCGAGGACGAGCCTGGTGAGCTCGACACGCGAGCTGATCCCGAGCTTGGTGAAGGCGTGCCAGAGGCGGCGACCTGCTTGTTGGTGGCGCCGCCAATGACGAGGGGTTCGGCCCGGGTTGTCGCCGCCGAGCTCGTCGGGCATCCGCAGCTCCAGGGAGAGTGCCGTCGGAGGACCTGGCGTGGCCGCTGGCCCGCCCGTGGGAGGAGCTGCCGCCGGTCAGGGCGACGCGCGTGGAGTAGAGCGGCCTGTATTCCGCCCCGTTGTAGTCGTGGTCAGTGGAGAGGATCTGGTCGTTCACCAGTATGCCCGTCAGCGCCAACGCTGGAGTTTGTCGGGGTTCAGGATGATCCACACCGCCGTGACCTCGGCTCCGGCCACGCTCACGCTGACCACCGCCACGGCCTTGCCCGCCCGCCGCAGCACGAGCCCTGTCCTGCCGTTCACCGACCCGATGGCCGGCTCGGTTCCTGGCTGGTCGATCAGCAACGCCGTGACGACCCGCGCGACGGCGTCCGCACCGTAAGTCGGCCGTATGGCGACGCGCACCTTGCCGCCGCCATCGCTGACGACGATCGCGTCGGCGGCCAGGACTTCCCGCAGCGCCTCGGTGTCGCCCGCCTGGCAGGCCGCGGCGAACCTGCGGGCCACCCGCTCATGCCTGGCGAGCATCGCCTGGCCATACCCGGCCTGGTGCGAGGCCGGACCCGGCACGGGCTGGGCCCGGATCACCGGGCCGCCGGGCACGTGGTCAGGGTCGGTTCCGGGGGCGGCGAGGAGCTCCAGGCAGATGCTTCCCGCTGTCCGCGTCAGCCAGGCGCGCGGCACCGCGATGGCGGCGCGCTCCTCCTGGTCGAGGGCGTACCAGCGGCGATAGGTCTCCTGGACGACGTGGTCGGCCGTGGTGTCCGAGCCGAACATCCACAGAGCGATCTCGAGCAGGTGCTGCCGTTCGTTGAGCATCTCCGCCAGCGACTCGGCGCCCGCCTCGGTCATGGTCTGCCGCCTCCTTCATTGTTGGCAGATAAGACCGGACAGCCCGTTACGTTGTGACAAAGCGGCTGCGAGACCGCTCGAAGGCCTCGATCTTGGCCGGGTTGAGGATCCACAACAGGTGGTGGATCCCCTCCTTGGAGGCCTCGATGGCGAGCAGGGCGACGCCGCTGCCGTCCCGGGTGACGAGCACGCCTGGCAGCCCGTTCATCTCTACCCACGTGACGGCGGTGCCCGGCCAGAACCGCGGTGAGAACGCGGCCACGAACCTGGCCACCCGCTCGTTGCCCAGCACGAGGAACTTGGCCGATCCCCTGATGCCGTCGCCGTCGGAGGAGCTGACGACGTCGGCGGCGAAGAGCTTCTCCAGGGCGCCGATATTTCCCGTCTGGGCGGCGTCGAGGAAGGTCTCCAGGAGGCGCCGGTGCTGGAGCCTGTCGATGGGCTCGTGGCGTACGGCGGTCAGGCGCCTGCGGGCGCGGCTCACGATCTGCCTGACATTGACCGGGGTGAGCTGCAGGATCTCCGCTATCTGCGGATAGGGGTAGTCGAAGGCCTCGCGCAGGACGTAAGCGGCGCGCTCGGTGGGGTTGAGCCTCTCCAGCAGGAGCAGAAAGGCCAGCTCCAGTGCTTCGCCGCGTTCGGCGCCGACAGTGGGGTCCAGACTGGTGTCCACGGGTTCCGGCAGCCAGGGGCCGATGTAGGACTCCCGCCGCACGCGCGCCGACTGCGCCAGGTTGATGGCCAGCCGGGTGGTGACCAGCGCCAGGAAGGCCGGCGGGTTCTCGATGGTCTCGCGGTCGGTGTCCTGCCAGCGCAGCCACACCTCCTGGACGATGTCCTCGGCCTCGGCCGCGCTGCCCAGCATCCGGTAGGCGATGCCGAACAGCCGCGGGCGCAGCTCGATGAAGGCGGACGCCGCCCGATCGAGAGTGTTGGCCTGTTCCAGGGATTCCGTGTTCATGTGCCCCACATCGATTCGCCCGTCGGCCTGAACAGGGGTTCGTCAGCCTCGCGCGTGGTCCGCAGCGTCGAGGATGGTCGCTGTCACGGCGTCGGGCTGGGAGGCCGCGAGCGCGTGAGAGGCGCCGGCGACCTCGCGGGTGCCGCGCGAGGTCGCGCGCTCGGCCATGAAGCGCAGTGCGGCGGCCGGGATGTTGAGGTCCTTATCGCCGTGGACGAACCAGGACGGGACGGTGCGCCAGGGCGCCTCGTCGACGGCGAGCCCGTCGGACAGGGCGCGCTCGGTCACCGGCCGCTGGGTCGCGGCCATCAGCGCGGCCTCCTCGGTGTCGAGGTCGGCGCAGAACTGGCGGTGGAACTTGGCGGGGTCGATGCGGAACTCGTTGCCGCCGGAGGCCACCGGGTAGGCCTGCAGCGCCTGGCCGAGCGTGCTGCCCTCGAACTTGCTCGACAGCAGCAGCGCGCTCTCGCCGGGCTCGGGGGCGAAGGCGGCGACGTAGACCAGGGCACGCACGGCCGGGTTGCCCGCCGCCGCCTGGCTGATCACCATGCCGCCGTAGGAATGGCCGACCAGGACGACAGGGCCGCCGATGCCGTCGATCACGTCCCGCAGGTAGGTGGCGTCGCCTTCCACGCTGCGCAGCGGGTTGGCCACGGCGACCGTGGTGAGCTGGTTGCCGCGCAGGCGCTGGATGACGCGGTTCCAGCTGGCCGACTCGGCGAAGGCGCCGTGGACGAGGAGAACGACTGGTTGGTTCATGGGATTGCCTCTCTGGTTGTTCACTCGTGAAAGCCGATCTCGCGATGGGTGCCGTCGCAGAGCGGTTTGTTGCCGGAGTGGCCGCAACGGCACAGCGTCATCCGGTTCCTGGTCTCCAGCGGCAGACCGTCCGACCGGGTGACGGGGATTCCACCGGTCACCCACAGCGCGCTGGCCAGCCCGTCCTCCTCCTCCAGCACCGAGATGGCGCGCGGGAGGTCGGCCTCGATCGTCTCGCCACCGCGTTCGAGGGCATAGCTGTAGGAGCCGGAGGGGCAGTGATCGATGCGGCCCATGACGTCGGAGCGCACGTCGCTGTCGGCGGTGTCGTCGAGCATCTTGGCGATGGGCCTGGTCCGGCCGATGCAGAAGGCGGCGTGCACGCACAGCTCGCCCACCCGCTGCGCGGAGATGCCGACGCCGTCGTGCACGTGCTGCAACTCCTGGTAGGGCCGCATCGGCGCGGCCTCCGTGCCGTCGAAACCGATCACGGCGTGAGTCCCGTCGCAGAACGGCTTGGCGCCCGAACGGCCGCAGCGGCACAGCGCATAGGTTTCCTCGGTCCTCAGCGGCTCGCCGGTCTTCCAGGTGAGCGCGTTCTTCTGCTCGGCGGAGACGATCTTCCGCTTGCGCCGCAGGGGGACGCGACCGTACACGACGTACGGCCCGTCGCGGAGCACGACGATCCGCTGGTGGTCGCCCGCGCTCCAGCGGCGCAGCTCAGGCGGGACGTACTCGAAGGTGAGGCCGCCCCGCCGCATCAGCCCCTGCGCCTGGGCTTTGAGCGCGTACATCTGCCCGGTGGCGACGGCGAGCATCCTCGGGCTGCCGTTGAAGGCCAGCTCCAGTAGATGAAGGATCGCGCAGTAGGTGTGGTTGAACTCCTCCTGCGCGGCGCGGTCAGCAGGGTTGGGCGTCATGGGGAACACCCCGGTGAGATCCACCGAAAGCTTCTCACCGGTGGGCCCGGACTCAGGGGTGTCCCCGCGCCGGTAGCGGCGGCCGAGCTTCAGCTCCATGAAGCGGTAGTAATGGGCGACCTCGTCCTGGTCACCGTCCCAGACCTCGCTGCGGGCGTTGCCTTCCCCCTGCTCGACGATCTCCTCAAGCGCGTCCAGCGCGGAGGCGAGGTCGGTGACGGCGACGAGCCTGCCGCCGGTGTGGCGGAAGTGGCCGCCGCTCACCTGCCGGGCCGGGTCGCCGGAGAAGACCTCTTTCTCGCCGAGCGTTTCGCACAGGTAGCGCAACCCCTGCTCGATCGCGGCGTAGAACTGCCCGATGGTCTCGTAGTTGTCGTCCTCCGGCGGTGCGCCGGGCGGTGCGGGCTGTTCCAGGCGCAGGAACATCTCCAGCGCCTCCAGGCCGAACGGCACCAGCGACAGCTCGAGATCGCCGTGGGGCAGCTTGCGGGGGTGAGGCGGCAGCATCTCGGGCGTGTCGAGCCGCGGCGTGCCGCCGACGGCGTTGAGCAGGTTCGCCGCCAGCGCCAGGTGCAGCATCTCCTCCACGAAGACGCTGCTCACCACCTCGACGGCCGCCGGGTTGCGCTCCGGGTCGAGGGAGTACAGCGCGGTCAGGTACGGCGGCAGCGTCGCGTGCTCCAGCTCGATCGCCCACTGCAGGTGCTCACGGAGGCTGGCGAGCGTGTCGATCCGCGGCTCAGGCAACGTCGTCACCCGGCCGCGCGCCGTCCTCCAGCACCTCGACCGTGTCGCGCAGCCCTCGCAGAGCGATCTTCTCGCGCTCGACGTCCGTCGGGTCGTACAGCCACTCGGTGATCGGCTGCCCCACCTCCTCCTCCGCGTGGCTGGCCTCGGCGATGATCAGCTCCTCCTCGATCTCGACGTGGAGCTCGTACAGGAACTCGTTCTCACCGTTCGAGGTGCTCATGTCTCCTCCAAATGATGTACAGCCGGCCTGCTGACCGCGTGGAACAGCCGGCCGACGATCAGCCCGCGACATCGTCGGACTCGGCGACCATCGCCAACGCGGTCACAACGACTTCCCCCGTTCGGCGATGTGGCCCGATCGCCAGCTTGGACAGGGCAGCCTCGGCTTTTGTGACAAGATCCGATTATTCGACGAGCTTTCCCTCGGTTGAGACCTCGCGCATGAGCGCCGCGATCTCGG
>NZ_BAAAMU010000238.1:0-6777 GCF_039529435.1 Nonomuraea maheshkhaliensis | reverse complement strand
ACTACAACGAGGAGACCGGCTACGAGAGCTGGGGCCGCTTCTTCAAACAACTGGCCATGAAGGTGACCGAACGCGACCTGGTCGCAGGCTCGCCCGACATGGTCACCAGCTACGACTACCTCGGCGCCCCGCGCTGGACCAACCCGGTGAACTTCGCCCAGCCCGACCTCTCACCCGGCGGCAGCGACTGGCGCGGCTACAGCACCGTCCGCACCACCCGAGGCTCCGGCTCGGACCCGAACGGCTACACCGTCACCTCCGACACCTTCTACCGCGGCATCGACGGCGCCACCATCACCACCTTCGAAGGCACCACCGCCACCGACTCCCGCGCCCTGCAAGGCCAACTCCTCCAAGAGCAGACCTGGAAACTGACCGCTACCGAGCCGCGCGCCTACACCGAAGCCGAATCCACCCGGTATGAGTACCAGGTCGTCTCCACCGGCACCGGCCCCGGCGTCCTGGACCCCGCCTTCGTGCACCGCACCCGCGAACGCACCCGCGAACAGGTCACCGGCGGCGGATGGCGCTGGAGCGAGCAGCGCACCGCCTACAACAGCGACGGCCAGCCCACCACGGTCAACGACTACGGCGACACCGCCATTACCACCGACAACACCTGCACCGCCACCACCTACGCCCGCAACCCGGCAAGCGGCATCACCAGCCTGCCCTCCACCGTGGAAAAGCGTTCCGGCGACAGCTGCACCACCGGCACCGTGCTCGGTAAGACCATCACCCTGTACGACGGCGGCACCGACCCCGCCACCAACACCCCCAGCGACGGCAACGTCACCGAGACCCGCTCCTACGCCAGCGCCACCACCACCTCCACCACGAAGAACACCTTCGACGACTACGGTCGCTTGCTGACCGCGACCGACGCCATGGGCAAGGTCACCACTACTACCTACACCCCGGCCGTCGGCTGGCCCAACCAGGGTGCCAAGGTCACCAATCCTCTGGGCCATGCCGTCACCACGTTCTCCTCCTACCGCAACGGCCTGCCCACCAAGCTGGTTGATGCCAACGGCAAGGCCACGGAGATCGACTATGACGCCCTCGGCCGAGCCGTAGCTCTTTGGGAGCCCGGCCAGCCACGCAGTGCCGGCACGCCGACGGCCACCGTGGCCTACGACATCCCCTTCGACGGCAATCTTGGCCAGCCCACCGCCCCGGCCAAGACCACGCTGCGTCGCCTGCTGCGCGGCACCACCTACCTCACGTCGTACAGCTATGACGATGGGCTTGGCCGTACCAGGGAAGAGCAGACCGCCTCTCCCACCGCTGGCAGGGTCGTCACCGTCACTACCTACGACTCCCGCGGGCTGACTGCCGCCACTTCCCAGCCCGCCTACAACGGCAACGCACCCGGCAGCGGCCTGCTCAACCCCGTACTCAGCTCCCTGCCGTCATGGACCAAGACCGTCTACGACAGCATGGAACGCCCGACCGCGGTCATCGACTACCGCCAGGCTGCCGAATTCCGCCGCACCACCACCGCGTACCCGGGCCTTGACCGCATCGAAGTCACCCCGCCGGTCGGCGGCAAGACGGCCACCGTTTCCGACGTCTTCGACCGCACGATCAAGACCGAGGAATGGAAGGAGGCCGCTACTCACCACGACACCTCCTACACCTACAACGCCGCAGGCAATCTGACGAAGATCACCGATGCCAGTGGTAACGTCCGGACCTTCACCTTCGACTGGCTGGGCCGCCGCACCGGGGCCACCGACCCCGACGCGGGGAGCTCCGGTTATGGGTACGACGCGGCCGGCAGGCCGCTGTGGTCGGTGGACGGCAACGGTACCAAGGTGTCCACCGTCTATGACGAACTCGGGCGCAGGAGCAGCCAGTGGGCCGGCGAGCCGCAGACCGGTAACAAGCTGGCCGAATGGACTTACGACAGTCCGGTCAAGGGCTACCTGAGCACGGCCACCCGGTACGTCGGCGGCAGCGCCTACAGCGATGCGATCACTGCCTACGATGACGCCTACCGGGCCACCGCCACCAAGGTCACCATCCCCGCGACCGAAGGAGCCCTGGCCGGCGAGTACGCCTTCACCGCAGCGTACGACCATGCCGACAACCTGATCGAACAAGGTCTGCCAGGAAAGAGCGACCTGGCCGCTGAGACGCTCACCCTGACCTACAGCGAACTCGGCCTCGCGCAGAGCCTGACCTCGAACTACGGCGGCGGCACCACGTACATCAAGAACACCACCTATTCCTCCACCGCGCGGCTCAACGAACGTAACTATGGCGCCAATGCCCAGGTCAAACGCACCTTCACCTGGGACGAGGGGACGGGCTGGCTCAACCGTCTGACCACCACTACCGGCACTCAGCTCGCCCAGGACGACGAGCTCACCTACAACGCCAACGGCGACATCACCCGCATCCTCGATGCCGCCTCCGCTGCCGACGCTGCCCCTGGCCAGTCCGAATGTTTCACCTACGACGGATTGAACCGTCTCAGCACCGCCTACACCACTACCAGTTCCACCTGTACGGCAGGCTCCGACGGTCAGGGCATCGACCCTTACAGTCAGTCCTTCGCCTACGACGCGGTCGGCAATCTCACCAGTCTCACCGATAACGGCACCGCTGCCACCTACACGTACCCGGCCGCCGGGGCGTCCGCCGTCCGCCCGAACGCAGTCACCTCCATCACCAGGCCAGGCCGTACCGACACCTACGGCTACGACAACGCCGGGCAGATGGTCGCCCGCACCGTCGAGAACAAGCAGGCCACCTTCACCTGGAATGCCCTCGGGGAAATGGACAAGGCCGTCGTTGACGGCCAGGAAACCTCCATGGTCTATGACACCGAGGGTGAACGGCTTATCCGCCGCGATCCTGGCGGCACCACCACCCTCTACCTCGGCTCCATGGAGATCCAGGCCACCGCGGCCGGAGTGAAGGCCACCCGCTACTACACCGGCCCAGATGGTGCCGTCGTGGCCATGCGCACCAGCGCCGGCTTGAAGTGGATGGCCTCCGGCCTGCACGGCTCGACTCAACTGGCCATCGACGACGCCACCGGCAAGGTGACCCGCGAACGCTACCTCCCGTACGGCCAGCGCCGCGGCAACGACGACCTGCCTTTCACCGACCGCGGCTTCCTCGGCAAGACCGAGGACTCCTCCACTGGTCTGAGCTACCTCTCCGCTCGCTACTACGACCCGTCCATCGGAAGGTTCGTCTCCACCGACCCGCTTCTGGACTTGTCAAAGCCACAATGGACGAACCCGTACTCCTATGCGGGAAACAATCCCCTCGGGGCTTCCGATCCCACAGGGCTGAAAGTCATCGACGATGCCCGGCCTGCCGACCCCTGCGCCAAGCCGAAGAGCGCGGCATGCAAGATGGCGCGAAAGCAGCAGGCGGAAGCGGATGCCAAGGCGGCCCAATCGGAGGTGGATCGTCAGCTCAAGCTCCTGCTCAACGCGGTGATGTCACTGGCGAAGATCGCCGCCGACGAACTCGGCATCACCGCGGGTATCAAGTGCTTCACCAGTGGCGACCTGAGCGCGTGCGGAGAAACCGCGCTGAACATCCTCGGCTCACTCGCCGGTGGTCTCGCGGGCAAGTTGGCCGCGAAATATGCCTTGCCCTGGAAGTGGAAGAAGGCCTACGAACTCGGAAAGGCCATCTGGAAACACGCCGGCGACGCCATCAGCGCCTTCAAGAACTGGCTCGCCGCCAAGGACAAGCTCAAGATCGCAGGACGAGCGCGAGAAAACGCCCGTAAGGCTCTCGCAGCGGTATGTGGACGGAACAGCTTCGCCCCAGGGACCGCGGTCGTCATGGCGGACGGAACCGAGAAACCCATCGAACAGATCGATGTCGGGGACAAGGTCCTGGCCGCTGACCCGGCCACTGGGAAGGTCGAGGCCAAGCCGGTCGTGGACATGATCACGGGTGAGGGCGCCAAGAACCTCGTCCAGGTGACCGTGGACATCGACGGTGACAAGGGAAACGCGGAAGGCGTCATCGTTGCCACCGACGAGCATCCCTTCTGGGTCGAGACCCTGCGAGACTGGGTCGCGGCGACCAGGCTCGAGCAGGGCTCGCTGTTGCGAACGGCCAACGGCGCGAGCGTCAAGGTAGTTGGCCTGGCGAAGTGGACGACGAGTCATCAGCGTGTGTACAACCTGACGATCGCTGGCACCCATACCTACCATGTGGCTGCGAGCGGCGTCGGCGTCCTCGTCCACAACATCGACATCGATCCGGGATGCTACGGATTCACCGAGGACGACGCGAAGTCTCTGGGTAACTGGTACAACACCACGTTCTCCGACAAGGACGGAGCGCTCTACGGCTCGGTTCGGTACCACTTGGACAAGCACGGGAAGGGCCGGACTCTCGCAGATTACACGCGGGAAGCCAAGTCCCTGTGGGCGCGTACTCCCAAGAAAGAACGTGAAAAAGTGCAGCTCGACAACGGCGAGGAAGGGTGGAGGATAAAGGTCGGGAAGACGTTCGGTATCTACACGAAGAGCGGAAAGATCGTTACTTATGCCGATTGACCAGGAGCGGATCAACCGGGCTCGACCAGAGTTCGAATCCTTCGTCAAACGCCCGTTCCCGGAGTTGCCCCAAGGCGCAGAGTTCAGCGACCTGGTGACAGAGTTGCTGATTCTCGATCCCCGTGTCGGGGCGATGGCGACCGCTGCGGTCAAACGCCAGATAGAGGTCACCGATCTGCGGAACGTGGATGACACGATGGATCGGCTGGCACGGATCAAGGCCGAACTGGCGCGAACTCCGGCACGTGCTTCGGAAGACGTTCCTGCTGTAGCGGGACTGGTCACCTATATTGACGACCTTCTCGAAGTCGGGCGGCTACTGAGACAGGCGATAGTTCCATGATAGTTCCATAAGGGTCGGAAACCCGAGTGAAGGCGTCCATGTGTGTGGAGCCGAGGACGCGTTCACTCGGGTTTCACTCTTTTGCGTAATCGCTTTGATCGAATTCATCCCAGGCCGACTCCGCTTTGTCGGTGCTCTTCATAGCGGCCCGTACAGCGCGATCACGAAGAGCGAAGAGACAACGGGCACGCTCGTCCATGATGCCCGGCTCAGCTCAATGACAGTCGGAGGGCGCTGGTCAGACGAAGCTCGACATCCGGGTTCGGGTTCCCATGGTTGTCAGGGTTCGCCGTTTCCGGGGTCCACGGCGTATGTTCCTGGCTCCAGCAGATGGGGGAGCAGATCATGGCCGTACTTCTGGCTGGAGTGGTCGGGGAGCGCCACCCGCGCCACCTTCACGGTCATCAGGGCGCCGCATGCTGTACAGGCGAAAACGACCAAGCAGTCTCCTTCGTCGTGTCGATGCGATTACGATGGCGCAAATCCCGCCTCGCGCGGAAGCGCGGGTTGTACGCGGGCGGGCGCGTTAGGGGACGGGGAGACCGCGCGAGCTTTCGTGGATGGGCAGTGTGTCGAGGGTGGGGAACTGCCGGGGATGGTGGCGGTAGTGCGGCGATGAACGGGCACCTCCGGTGGGGGTTTGCGCACGTATTTGGCACGGTCCCTGGTGGCGGTCGTCCAATATTTGGTGCGGCCGTACACCGGTTGAATTCGTAGAGTCGGTCATGGTTTGGCCGGGGTGTCGAGGGTGAGGCCGGTCTGGGTCAGGCAGCCGGTGAGCAGGTGGGGCCGGTACTGGATTTTTTTCAGCTTGCGTTTGACGAGCCGGACGAGTCCGGTGAGGTCGGCGACGACGAAGTTGGCCAGGGATCGCCGGAGCAGGGACCAGACGCCCTCGACAGGGTTGAGCTCGGGGGCGTAGGTGGGTAATTGGACGATGCGCAGCCAGTCGGCGTTCGCGGCGGCGAAGTCGGCGAGTTGGCGGGCCAGGTGCACGTTGAGGTTGTCCCAGCACCACACCAGTGGTGCGCCCAGGTGCTGGTGGGTGACCACGATCAGGTCCCGGTAGTCGATCCAGGAGAACGTCTTGGGCTCGCCCTTGCGCCGCCGGTAGACGTGCAGGCGGTAGAACAGGTGAGGCCGTTCGCCGTCTCGGTAGGCCACGACGCCGGCCATGTTGACCCGACCCGAGCCTTTGCCGCGCACCGTGACCACCGGCCGGGCGCCCACCGGCGCCCAGGTACGTCCTTTCGGCGGCCTCAGCCCCTGGCCTGCCTCGTCTTCGAAGCAGATGTAGGCGCCCAGGTCCGCCGCGGTGCTTTTACCACCGGCCACACCTCGTCTTTCCAGACCGCGATGGCCTCCTCGTCCCGCTCCAGAGCGCGCCGGGCCGGCACCTGCACCGACCAGCCGTGGCGATGCAGCAGCTTGCCCACACCCTCGATGGTGTAGCCGATGTGGAACAGCCGCCCGATCAGCGTCTTGACCCGGCCCAGCGTCCAGCACTGATCTTCGGCGTATCCCCAGGCCAGCGGCCCCCGCCGTAACTCTGCGTCCAGCCGCGCCCACTGAGCTGCCGACAGCTTCTCCTTCGACACCGGCCCTTTGGACCGCAGCGCCTGAGCGCCGCCCTCAAGCCAGGCCTTGCGCCAGCGGGTCACCGACCGCTCGTGCACCCGTAACCGCGTGGCGACCGTCCTGGTCGACTCTCCGGCCTCGAACCACTCGGCCGCCTGCAGCCGTACACGCTCGCGCCGCTCCTGCTCCGCGGGCGTGTATCCACCCCTTTGACCGTACCGCAGGCTCCGGTCGTACATCACTCGAAGCGATCCGTCACGAGGCTAAGAAGTCCTAACGCAATGAGGTAAGTCGTCGCCAGCAGATGAGTGCGCAGGC
>NZ_BAAAMU010000237.1:0-7040 GCF_039529435.1 Nonomuraea maheshkhaliensis | reverse complement strand
TGCTGCCGACCCCCAGTCCCCACCCCTTGCCCAGCGCCAAGAAGACGGCGGTCGCGGCGAACGCCGCGAGCAGCCCGGCGGCCACCTCCCTGCCTCGCCCGCCGGCCTGCACCGCCGACATCTCGCGCTGCCGGTCCGGCTCGGTGTCGAGCAGGCTTCTGGCCGCCCAGGCCAGGATGGGGATGACGAGTACGGCGCCGTCCGTGAGCACGGACGCCTCCTCGCCTCTCGGCGCCCGGTTGCCGTGCACGATCGCGACCATGGCCAGGGTGAGCAGCAGCGCCTGGTACACCCGGTGCGAGCGCACATAGGCCGACAGCCGGAAGACGGCCAGGGGGATCATCGGATCTCCTCGATCTCACGGGCCGGATAGCCCTGCTCGCGCAGACCGGCCAGGAACCGCGGCAACTCGTCGAGGGGCACGGTGACGGCCACCGTGGTCTGGACGCGTTCCACAGGCTCAGGGGGAGCCTCCACACTCTCCTTGACCTGGCCGTCCAGCACGGACCAGTGACGCAGCCCGGGCAGGCCGCGCAGCCCGCCCTGGTGGTCGCTGGCGATGACGATGCCGCCGCCAGCCGCCACCTCGGTCGCGATCGAGGGCAGGGCCGAGCGCGTGCCGGCGTCCAGGCCGGCGAACGGCTCGTCCAGGATCAGCAGCCCAGGCTCGGCCATCAGCGCCTGGACCAGGCCCACCTTGTGCGCGCTGCCCTTCGACAGGTCGGGGAGCCGGGTGTCGAGCAGCATGCCCATGTTCAGGCGCTCGGCCCAGGGCTCCCAGCGGGCGCGGCCGCGTACGCGGGACATGTGCCGCAGATACTGGGTGACCGTGAACGGCTGGTCGGTGGGGAACCGGTCGGGGGCGAAACCGACGACCGCAGGGCGGCCGGAAACCGTGCCTTTCGTGGGCTTGGCCAGGCCCGCCAGCAGGCGGAGCAGGGTGGACTTGCCCGCTCCGTTCGCGCCGGTCAGCTCGATCACCTCGCCGGGGGAGAGGTCGGCGTCGACGTCTTCGATGACGAAAGGTTCACGCCTTCGGTAACGGAAAGAGACCCGGGATAGACGCATGATCCTGTAACGGTATAGGTCGGGTCGCAGGGCCGGGATAAAGGTCCGACAATAGAGGCGGCACCCCAGCATCACGTCTCAAGAGGAGAGAGGCTTGAACCGCTTTCCACGCGTCATCGGCATGCGTTCAGGCTATGACCCCGTCGAGGTGGACGCCCTGATCGGGCGGATCGAGTCGACCTTGGGCAGAGGCTCGCACGCCTTGGAGCCCGTCACCGCCGACGAGGTGCGCGGCGCCACGTTCCGCGCCAAGCGCGGCGGCTACCAGGAGACCGCGGTCGACTTCGCCCTTGAGGCGTTCGTGGTTGCCCTGGAGACCCAGGCCAAGCGGCCCGTACGGCTGGCCATGGCCGAGCCCACCGGCGAGATGCTCCGCGAGGAGTGGTTCGAGACGCAGGCCGCGCGGGTCGAGCGCGTGGCCTTCCGGGCCGGCCGCATGGGCACCGGCTACAACGAGGACGAGATCGACGCCTTCCTCGACCGGATCGTGGCCACACTGCGCGGCACGACCGACTTCCCGGTGACGGCCAAGGAGGTGCGGGCGGCGAAGTTCTCGACCGTGCTGTTCAGGTCCGGTTACCTCATCGCGGACGTCGACTCCTTCCTCGCGGGCATCGCCGACGTCCTGGAACAGCGGCGCACCTGAGCCGTCCCGGCGGTGTGATCACGCGCCCTTCGGCCAACTCCGGGGCGTGGCGGCTCAGGCGCTCTCGACCGCTTCGAGCAGGCCGCGCAGATCGGGCTGGGCGCGCTGGATGATCGTCTCATCGTCCGGCCGCTGCCCCTGCCGGTTGATCCAGACACGCGGCAGCCCCAGCCGATGCGCCGGCACGATGTCATGGAAGTAGCTCTGCGCCACGTGCACCCAGACCTCCGGCTCGTACGCGCTCCCGAACGCCTCGAAGTGCGCCGTGGCCGGCTTGTAGGCCCCCACGTCCTCGGCCGTCACCACCGCCTCGACCGGCACCGGCAGCCGCCGCCGCGTCTCGGCGATCAGGTCGCGGTCGCAGTTGGTGAGCAGCCCCAGCCGCCACCCGGCCGCGCGCAGCGCCGACAGCTCGACCCCGGTCTCGGGGAACACCGGCCAGTACGGCAGCGTCGCGGCCAGCACGGAGGCGTCGTCCGCGGCCAGTTCGACCTTCTCCTCCGCGCACGCCCGGCGCAGCGCCTCGGCCGTCAGCAGCCGGTAACGCATCGCGGGCGACTCGCTCTGGACGTCGCGCTCGTGCCTGATGTACGCCTCCAGCACCTCCGCCCCCTTGCCGGGAGCGACCAGCTCGACGCTGGTATGGATGCCGTGCCGCCAGTCGACCAGTGTTCCGAAGACGTCGAACGTTACCCATCGCATGAATCCCATCATGACGGTCACGACGGGCCCTGGGGCGAGCCACGCGGACGTACGGGGACGGAAGGAGGCGGCACGGCGCGGGTGCGGTGGACGAGGGCGACGGCGACGGAGGTCACGGGAGCGGCCAGGAACGCGCCCGTGATGCCGGCGACCACGCTGCCCACCGCGATCGCCACCAGGATCACCGCGCCGGGCAGGTCGAGCGCCTTGCCGTAGATCTGCGGCGCCAGCACGTGCCCCTCGATCTGCTGCACCGCCACGGTCACGGCCACCACGATCAGCGCCACCAGCACGCCCTTGGCCACCAGCGCCACCACGGCGGCCAGCAGCCCGGCCAGGAACGCCCCCACCACCGGCAGGAACGCCCCCACGAACGTCAGCACCGCCAGCGGCAGCGCGAGCGGCACCCCGAGGATCCACAGCGCGATCCCGATGAAGAACCCGTCGACCGCCCCCACGACGGCGATGCCGCGGATGTAGCGGCCGATCACCGAGTAGATCAGGTGGCCGGTCTCGGCCAGGCGCGGCCTGGCGGCGGCGGGGGCGAGCTGGAGCAGCCAGTGGAAGAGCCGGTCACCGCCGTGCACGAAGTAGATGGACAGGATCACCGCCAGCACGGCCCCGATGACGATCTCGCCCGCCGTCTTGACCCCGGCCAGGGCGCCGCTGGTGACCTGGCGGCCCTGCGCGGCCAGGTAGTCGCGCGCCTGGCCGAGCAGTTGCCGGTCGTCGAGCCCGAGCCTGACGGCCAGGCGGTGCAGGTCGTCGAGCACCCTGCCGAGGCTGTCACCCAGCTCCGACAGGCTGTCGATCGTGGGCGGCCCCAGCAGCGCGCCCAGGCCGCCCGCCAGCAGCAGACCGCCGGCGAAGACGATCGTGGTGGCGAGGGCTCCGCGCAGGCCGCGCGCGCGGAGCCAGCGGGCGGGCGGGCGGAGCAGGGCGGTGAGGAAGACGCCGATGACGATCGAGATGGCCACCGTGCGCACGTGGTAGAGGCAGAAGAGGACCACCGCGATGACCGCGAACCAACCGAGCAGCCGCCACGGCCTCATCCCCTGCCCCCCATCGTGCCTGGTCAGAGGAGTTCCCCCAGGTCAGCGGGGGCAATCCTGCTCAGCCGGGCGGGGCCAGGTGCGAGCGCTGGGACTGCTTGCTGGCCTCGTACGTCTCCCGCGCCGCGTAGGTGGCGCTGGTCGTCCCCACCTGTGCCACGGGCACGTCCCACCACGCCTCGGAGGAGGGCACGTCGTCGGCCATCCGGTCGGTGCGTACGTAGATGACCGTGGTCTCCGTGGCCGAACGCGCGTCGTCGAGCGCCTTGCGCAGGTCGGCGACCGACTCGGGGCGCAGCACGGTGGCGCCGAGGCTGGCCGCGTTGGCCGCCAGGTCCACCGGCAGCGGGCCGCCGTCGTGCCGCTGGTAGGAGGTGCCGAGCCGTTCGGCGCCCACGCTCTCCGACAGGCGCCCGATGGAGGCGAAGCCGGAGTTGTCGACCAGGACCACGACGAGCTTGACGCCCTCGGAGACGGCGGTGACGAGCTCCTGGGCCATCATCAGGTAGGAGCCGTCGCCCACCAGCACGAACACCTCGCGCTCCGGCCTGGCCATCTTCACGCCGAGGCCGCCGGCGATCTCGTAGCCCATGCAGGAGTAGCCGTATTCGACGTGATAGGCGCCCGGGCCGCTGGGCCGCCAGAGTTTGTGCAGGTCGCCCGGCATCGAGCCGGCCGCGCAGACCACCACGCCGTCGTCGCCCGCCGCCGCGTTGACCGCGCCGATCACGGCGGACTGCGGGATGGGGGTGCCCTCCAGCGCGTACGCCCGGTCCACTGCGGAGTCCCAGGCCCGGGTCAGCTCGGTGGCGCGCTCCCGGTAGGCGGCCGGCGTGCTCCGGCCCGCGCACGCCTCGGCCAGGTCGGCCAGCCCTTCGCGGGCGTCGGCGACCAGTTGCAGGCCCGACAGCTTGGCGGCGTCGAAGCCGGTGACGTTGAGGTTCACGAACCGGGCGGAAGGGGCGAAGATCGTCCGGGAGGCGGTGGTGAAGTCGCTGTAGCGGGTGCCGACGCCGATGATCACGTCGGCCTCGCGGGCCAGCGCGTTGGCGGCGGTGGTGCCCGTCGCGCCGACGGCGCCCAGCGCGAGCGGATGACCGTGGGGCAGCGCGCCCTTGCCTGCCTGCGTCTCGGCCACGGGGACGCCGTACGCCTCGGCGAAGGCGCGCAGCTCGTCGGTGGCCTCGCTGTAGATCACCCCGCCGCCGGCCACGATCAGCGGCCGCTCGGCCGTCTTGATCAGTTCGGCGGCCCGCGCGAGCGCCGCGCGCTCGGGGCGCGGCCTGGGGATGTGCCAGACGCGGTCGGCGAACAGCTCGTCGGGCCAGTCCCACGCCTCGGCCTGCACGTCCTGCGGCAGCGCCAGCGTCACCGCGCCGGTCTCGGCCGGGTCGGTGAGCACCCGCATGGCGGCCAGCAGCGCGGACGGCAACTGCTCGGGGCGGTTGATCCGGTCCCAGAAGCGGGAGACCGGCTTGAAGCAGTCGTTGACCGAGATGTCGTAGGAGCGCTGGTCCTCCAGCTCCTGCAGCACCGGGCTGGCGACGCGGGTGGAGAAGATGTCGCCGGGCAGCAGCAGCACGGGCAGGCGGTTGATGGTCGCCCCGGCCGCGCCGGTGATCATGTTGGTGGCGCCGGGGCCGATGGAGGTGGTGCAGGCCAGGGTGGCCAGCCGGTTGCTCGCGCGGGCGTAGGCGGCGGCGGTGTGGACCATCGCCTGCTCGTTGCGGCTGAGGTGGTAGGGCAGGTCCTCGGTGGAGGTGGCCAGCGCCTGGCCGAGGCCTGCCACGTTGCCGTGGCCGAAGATGCCGACGCAGCCGCCGAAGAACCGGTGCTCCACGCCGTCGCGCTCGCTCCACTGGTGGGCCAGGAAGCGCACGACGGCCTGCGCGACGGTCAGCCTGATCACGATGTCCTCCCGAAGGGCAGCCTGGGATCGATGGGCTGGGCCTCCCAGGACGAGCGGATCCAGGCGTGGCGGGGATCGTCGCAGAACGCCATCGAACGCTGCTCCCCTGGGCCCGCCAGGACGTTGAGGTAGTAGAGGTCGTAGCCGGGTGCGGCCATGGAGGGGCCGTGGTAGCCGTAAGGGACGAGCACCACGTCACCGGAGGAGACCTCGGCGAAGGTGTCGATCTGGCCGCGCTCGGAGGAGTAGACGCGCTGGTAGCCGATGCCCTGGTCGCCGACCTCGAAGTAGTAGATCTCCTCCAGCACGGCCTCGCCGGGGTTGGGGGTGTCGTGCTTGTGCGGCGGGTAGGAGGACCAGTTGCCGTCGGGGGTGAGCACCTCCACGGCCATGAGCCTGTCGCAGTCGAACGCGTCGGGGCTGCAGAAGTTGTTGACCTGGCGGCTGGCCCGGCCCGCGCCCCTGATCTCGACCGAGACCTCGGCGGCGGCCACGTAGCGAGGGGGCAGCGCCCGGGTGGCGCGGGCGGAGGGGAACGCGATGCGTCCCGCCCCCTGCACGGTCACTTCCGTAGAAATCGGGATATAGGCGAAATCGGAGGGTCCGTCGAAGACCGAGGCGCGGCCCGTCAGCACGAACGTGTCGTCCGGCAGGGTGACCGTGCACGAGCCGGACAGCGGCAGGACGAGCATCTCCTCCTCGCCGGTGTCGAGCGTGACCGGAGCCTCGCCCAGATCCGCGACCCGCAGCCCCGAGTAGGTCCAGCCCGCCAGCGACGGAGTGATCTCCACCGACCAGGGACCGTCGGCGGTCTTGCCATAGGGAAGATAGGTCATGCGCCAGCCTCTCGCACCAGGGCCGCGGCACCGTCCACCGCGGTCGCCACATCGTCGTCCGGAGGGTAGAGCAGGGCCCGTCCCACCACGAGACCGCGCACGCCGGGCAGGCTCAGCGCCCGGTGCCAGTCGGCGTAGGCGGCGTCGATGTCGGGCGGGTCGCCGCCGAGGAGCAGTGCGGGCAGCGTGGTCGCGGCCATCACCCGCTCCATCTCGGCCACCGCGGGGATCTTCAGCCAGGTGTAGGCGGAGGTCACGCCGAGGGCCTGGGCGATGCTGATGGAGCGGATCACGGCCTCGGGCGACAGGTCGTTGCGTACGACGCCGGTCTCCGAACGCAGCGACCAGAACGGCTCCACCATGGCCACCAGCCGCCTGCGGGCCAGGCCGGTGACCGCTTTGGCGCACGACTCCAGGGTGGCCACGGTCGCGTGGTCGGAGGGGTCGATGCGACACAACATCTTGCCGCCGTCGAGCCGCATGGCGTCGATCGAGTCGGCGTCGAAGCCGGTGAACCGGTCGTCCATCTCGAACACCGAGCCCTGCAGGCCGCCCCGGTTCATGGAGCCGAAGGCCAGCTTGCCCTCCAGCGCGCCGAGCAGCAGCAGGTCCTCCAGTACGTCGGGGGAGGCCAGGATGCCGTCCACTCCCGGCCTGGACAGCGCCAGCCGCAGGCGGTCGAGCAGGTCGGTGCGGCTGGCCATGGCCAGCGGCCGGTCGCGCACGCCGAGCGCGCCGCGGGCCGGATGGTCGGCGGCGATGATCAGCAGCCAGTCGCCCTCGGCCGGCAGGCAGCGCGCCTCGCGGCGGGCGGCGGCCGCGGCCAC
>NZ_BAAAMU010000236.1:0-7084 GCF_039529435.1 Nonomuraea maheshkhaliensis | reverse complement strand
CGCCGAGCCGACGACCGCGCGCACCGGCTGGGGCACCCGCCGCGGCGCCGCACCCGCACTCAAGTCCCAGGTACGCCAGGGGGCCGCCGCGGGCGCCCCGGCGTCCGGGCGGCGCCAGGAACGCTCGCTGCTGGGGGAGGCGGTGGGGGCGACGGCGCCCGTACTGGGCGAACGCGACCACGAGCCCGTCTCCCGGGCCTCCGCCTCTGAGGCCGTCCCCCAGAACGGCACCGCCACTGCGGGCCACGGCCGGGACCGCACCGGCGACCGGCGCATCGCAGGGCGGGCCGGGCGACGGTCGGAGGATCACCTCGACGAACGGCCCGGCGAACACGCTGACGACCAGTTCGGCGAACGACTTGAGACGCGGGAGCGGCCTGAGGTGCGCAACCGCTTCGAGGTGGCGCGCGGCTCTGAGGCGCCGGGCCGGGCCGGGATGCGGGATCGCTTCGAGGCCGGGAACGGCTCTGAGACGCGGGACCGGTCCGAGGCGCAGGCCGCGATGAGTGCCGAGGCGCTGGCCGCGCAGGAGGCGGCCGCGGATCCGATCAGGACGGCGGAGAGCCGCAAGCCGGCCGCCGGCAAGCCCATCGACACCGAGGCGCTGCGCAGGCTGCGGCGGCTCGCGGCGAGCGCCGACGGTCCGGTCGACGCGAGGGAGCGGGCCGAGGCCGGTCCGCGTCCGGCGGGTGAGCGTCCCGAGGACGAGGTCGCCCGTGACAAGCACAGGAAGGGTCAGCCGCCGCGACTCGTCCCCGGGCTGGTGCTCTCGGGCGGCCAGGGGGTCTGGCCGCCGCTCGACCCCGACGCCAAGCCGGTGCCCCGCCCCAGCGCCCGCAAGGACGAGACGCACGAGGACCTACGAGCGGACCTCCCACGTACCGGCACCCCCGGAACGCCCGCCGCGTCCCGGCAGGACACCGACACGGAGGTCCCTGGCACCCCGGCCGAGACGCCAGAGCGACGCGACCCGGCCGCTGGACAGGAACCGGGCACAGCTGATGCGCATGGGCCCGGCGCCGTCGGCGTGAACGACGACGCCGAAGCGTCGGCAGCCGGGGCCGAAGTGCCTGGGCCCAAGGCGACCCGATCCGAGGCGACCGAGTCCGAGGCGACCGAGTCCGAGGCGGCCAAGCTTGAGGCACCCGGGTCCGAGACACCGGGGGCTGAGACGGCCGGGTTTGAAGCGACCGGGTCCGAGGCGGCCGGGCTTGAGATGAGCGGCTCCGGGGCGGCCGGGCGTGAGGCATCCGGGCTTGAGGTGAGCGAGTCCGACGCGGTCGCAGCCGGCGGGGCCGGGGCGGGCGACGCGCACACGGCCACAGACGGCGCTGAGAGGCACGCAGACGGCCGCACGACCCCGGCGGCCGGTCAACGTACCGCCCCGGTGTCGGGCGATCGTGAGGCCGGTCGTGAGCCCGTGCCGGCTCAGGAGCGTGAGAGCGTCCGCGAACAGACGGCGTCGGCGGCGGATGAGCGCACGGCGTCGGTGACGGACAGCCGTGAGGTCGGCCGTGAGCAGGCGAGCGCTCCCGAGCGTGAGCGGGTGGCGGACAGGGAGCGTGAGGCCGCCAGGGAGCGGCGGGCGGCTCGGGAACGGGAGGCGGTGGCCGCCGCAGGCCGGGAGGTGGCCGAGGCGGCGCGTGGCGCAGCTCGGGAGGCGGCTGAGGCGGCGCGCGGCGCTGGTCAGGAGGCGGCGTCTGGTGCTGGCCGGGAGGCGGCGCCTGGCGCGGGTCGGGAGGCGGCGCGGGGTGGGGCTGCGGTCCGGCCGGGGGGTGAGGTCGGTGGGGAGATCGGGCCCGTGCCCGTCCCACGCCCTGGCGAAGGCCGGGTGCGGCGGATCGAGTCCGTCGTGGGACGCGACTCCGGCGGCTGGCGGCGCATCGATCAGGTCGTCGTCGGCGGTGGCGGGGTGCGGACCGACGGATCCGAGATCGACGAGGCCAGGGCCAGGGGCGTGTTCGCGGGCAGCCGCAGGGTCGTCGTGCTGGGCTGCACCGGCGGCGCCGGGCAGAGCACCACGGCGCTCATGCTGGGCCACACGTTCGCCCAACACCGCGACGACCGGGTCGTGGCCGTCGACGCCAACAGCGGCGGCGGCACGCTGACCAGCAAGATCCAGCCGGAGACCCCCGAGACCCTGACGTCGCTGCTGTCGGGGCTCGACCGGGTCAGCGGCTATCTCACCATGCGTGGTTACACCACGCGGACCGCCTCCGGCCTGGAGGTGATCAGCGCGGACACCGACGCGGGCGCCGAGCAGCGCCTCGCGGACAGGTCCTTCTTCTCCGACCACCGGCTCGGCGAATCCATGCGCCTGCTCGACCGCCACTACAAGCTGGCCGTCATCGACCCGGCCGCCGCCCTGGCGGCCAGGTTGCTGCCGTACGCGAACCAGCTCGTCCTGGTGGTCCCGGCGAGCGAGGAGGCGCCGGAGGCGGTGGCGATGACGTACGAGTGGCTCGACGGGCACGGCTGCGCGGAGCTGCGCAGGCGGGCGGTGATGGTGGTCAACGGCGTGAGCAGGCGTTCGATGACCGACGTCGAGCAGGCGGAGTCGGTGGCCAGAGGCAGGTGCCGGGCCATCGTCAGGGTCCCCTGGGAGGACGACCTCGCGCCGGGTGGCGCGGACGTCGTCGATCCCGGGCAGTTGCGCGCGGCCGGGCGGCGGGCGTACCTCGCCCTCGCCGGTGTCGTGGTCGCAGGCTTCGCGGCACAGTCCGTACGACCGAGCGAAGAGGAGTTGGCGAGTGACCCCCCGGGCACGAGAATCGGTGAGCGATAAGTGAACAAGCGAGCAGGTCTGGCCCGTTCATGCGCCGAGGGGGCGGCATGAGCAGGGCATCCCGAGCGCACCAGCGCCTCGCGGTCCGCTACTTCGACGACCGCATCCTGCTCACGGACACCTGCGCATGGGCGTATTTCCGGCTCCCGACGGTCAGCTACGAGTTCGTCACACCCGAGGAACGCGAGGCGCTGGCCACCAACATCACGATCGCGCTGGCCGCGATCAGGATGCCCGACGCCGAGGTCCACCTGAGGGTCGCGCACCGCACGTACCCGGCGGCGGAGTGGGCCATGGCGCTCAACGCCACCTCCGACGAGGGGCCCGGCTGGCGCGACTACCTGGAGGAGATGTACCGGCACGTCTGGGCCAAGGACTTCTGGTCGAAGGAGGTCTACCTGGGCGTGCGGCTCGGCCCGCGCGGCAAGCAGCTCGGCAGCGGCGTGCTGAGCCAGCTCCTCGGCTTCTACCAGAAGACCGAGAAGGTGCTGGGGATGGACGACGACCACGTTCCCGACAGCGAGATCGGGCGCTGGACGGAGCAGGCCGAACGGCTCGGGCGAGCACTCGCGTCGAGTGCCCTCTACGCCCGCCACGCCACCTCCGTCGAGGTGGCGTGGCTGTTCCAGCACTCGGCCGCGGGCGCGCTCGGCGACCCGCCGCCCTCGGCCAGCCCGCGCAGGCGCTGGGGCAAGGGCGAGATCGAGTCGCTGGTCGAGGGCGAGATCCACAACGGCAGGTCGTTGCTGCGGATCGTGCAGCCGCAGGGCGACTCCTACGTGGCGCACCTGTCGTTCGCGCGCTTCCCCGACCTGATGCCCTTCCCCGACGGGGAGCCGTGGCTGCACTTCGCCGACCAGTTGCCGTTCCCGGTGGAGGTCTCCTCGCGGATGCGGCTGATCCCGCCGGTGAAGGCGTCCAAGGACGTGGCGCGCAAGCTGGCGCACGCCCGCGACATGGACCACCACATCCGCGAGGCCGGCGCGGAGGCGCCGCTGGCGCTGGCCGAGCAGATCGACGCGGCCCGCATGCTGGAGCACGGCATCACCAAGGAGCGGCTGCCCTTCGTGTACGGCTGGCACCGCCTGATCGTCGCGGCCCCGACCGAGGACATCTGCGTGCAGCGGGTGGAGGCGGTGGTCGAGCACTACCGCGACATGGGCATCGACGTGGTCAACTCGACCGGCGACCAGTTCTCGCTGTTCTGCGAGACGTTGCCGGGCGAGAAGGTGCGGGTCAACGCCTACGCCCAGCGCCAGCCGCTGCGTACGATCGCCGGCGGCATGGCCACGGCCACCGTCGATCTCGGCGACCGGCTGGACGAGGGCAGCGAGGGCTGGCTCGGCCCGTACATCGGCGAGACCGTCGGCAGGGCGCGCAGCATCGTGCACTTCGACCCGCTGGTGGCGGCCACACGCAACCGGCCGACCGCCATCGCGATCACCGGCGAGCCCGGCGGCGGCAAGACCACTCTGGCGCTGCTGATGATCTACCAGATGGCGCTGCGCGGCGTGACGGTCGCGGTGATCGACCCGAAGGGCGACGCGGAGTCGCTGGTACGGCTGCTGGAGAAGCGGGGCCGCAAGGCCCGCGTCATCCCGCTCGGCTCGGCGGCCCCCGGGCTGCTCGATCCGTTCTCGTTCGGCGACGACATCGCGGCGAAGAAGACCATGGCCACCGAGACGCTGCGGCTGCTGCTGCCCCGCATGTCGGAGGAGCGCGAGTCGGCGATGATCCAGGCGGTGGCGGCCGTGTCGAACGGCGAGGACCCCTCGCTCGGCAAGGTCGTGGACTTCCTGGAGCAGGCCGAGGACGCGGCGTCGAAGAACCTCGGCGCGGTGCTGCGCTCGATGTCGGAGATGCATCTGGCCAGGCTCTGCTTCGACCCGTCAGGCGGCGACCAGATCGACACCGAGGGCTGGACGACCGTGTTCACGCTCGGCGGGCTGACGCTGCCCGACGTGGCCACGGGCAGGGAGGACTACTCCTACGAGCAGCGGCTGTCGGTGGCCCTGCTCTACCTGGTGTCCCAGTTCGCGCGCAGGCTGATGAACGGCCTCGACCGGCGCGCCCCCAAGGCGATCTTCCTGGACGAGGCGTGGGCGATCACCTCCACGCCCGAGGGCGCCAAGCTGGTGCCCGAGGTCAGCAGGATGGGCCGCTCCCGCAACACCGCTCTGGTGCTGGTCTCGCAGAACGCGGGAGACCTGCTGAACGAGCAGGTGACCAACTGCCTGTCGTCCGTCTTCGCGTTCAGGTCCACCGAGAGGGTGGAGGTGGACCACGTCATGTCCCTGCTCGGGGTGGAGTCGTCCGAGGAGCACAAGGCCGTGCTCCGATCCCTGGGCAACGGCGAATGCGTATTCCGTGATCTGGATGGCAGGGCGGGGCGTATGGGCGTAGACCTGATCTCCGAAGAACTTCTCCGCTGGCTCGACACGAACCCGACACACGACAAACCCGGCGGCACGGGGCATGATGATCTTCAGGGGGGCGTGGGCAGGGCGCAGGAGGTACGGTCATGAAGGTCCGGCTATCCCGACGAATCGCGCTGGCTCTCGCGCTCGTCACCGGCATCCTCGTGGTGCCGCTCGTCCTGGGCGCGACGTCCACGCCGGTCGCCGCCGCCCCCTGTGACCTGTCAGGACCGCTTTCCCCGGAGATGGTGGGCAGCGGCACCGACGGGCTGATCCAGCCGCCCGCCCCGCAGGCCGGCACGCCCGCGGCGACCACCAACTACGCCCAGTTCGGGATGAGCGGGCAGTTCTGGCACACCCACGAGCTGACCTGCTCCGACTACGTGGCCGTGCTCGGCAACATGTGGGCCAACGGCATCTTCACCGCGGCCAAGGCCATCGACCGGCTGACGATCACCACGTACCAGGCGGCGGCCACGGAAGGACCGCTCCAGGCGATCAAGGACGTGGTCGACGACATCGTCACGCGGCTGGCCGACGCCGTCTACTGGGACTTCCTCCAGCCGATCGTCATCCTCGGCGCCATCTGGCTGGCCTGGTACGGGCTGATCCGCAAGCGGGCCACCACGACCGCCGAGGGCGTGATCTGGATGGTGCTGGCGGTCACGGTGGCGGTGTGGTTCTTCAGCCGGCCGGGCGACTTCACCGGCCTGGGCAAGGTCGTCACCGACAAGACCGGCGAAGTGGTCAACTCCGCCTTCTCCGGCCTGCCGGGCGCGGGCGGCGCGTCCTGCCTGCCGCCGCCCGGCGGCGGCGCCAGCCCGCAGGTGCAGGCGGGCGGTTACGCCCAGACCGGCACCCCCGGGGTCGACCAGAACGCCGACGCGCTGTGGTCCACGCTGGTCTGCAAGCCGTGGCTGGTCGGCCTGTTCGGCACCGCCGACCCGCAGCAGCCGATCGTGCGCGACTGGGGCCGCAAGGTGCTGGAGATGCAGTCGGTGCCGCAGGCGGTGGCCGGGCAACCGGCTCCCGACGTGGGAGCCCGCCAGTCGGAGTACGCGGCGCTCGGCGACAAGCTCAGGAACGACCCCCGCTACGCCACCTTCTCCGGCCGCGACTGGTCCAACCGGCTCGGCGTGGCCGTCGGCGCGTTCATCGCCGCCCTGGTGGCGGGGCTGCTCATCTTCCTGGTGGCGGTGTCGCTGCTGGTGCTGAAGGTGGGTTTCCTGCTCCTGCTCATCCTGGGGCCGATCTTCCTGCTCATCGGCGTCCATCCGGGCAGCGGGCGGATCGTCGCCCTGCGCTGGGTGGAGATGCTCATCGGCACGCTGCTGAGACAGGCCGTGCTGACGATCGTGCTGAGCGTCCTTGTGTACGGGTACGCGCTCATCATCTCCACGGCCATGCCCTGGGGCATGCAGGTGCTGTTCATGGCCCTGCTGACGATCGCGGTGTTCTTCTACCGCCGCCCGTTCCAGCACCTGTTCGCCTCCATGAACGGCCACACGGTCACCACCCGCATGCTCGGCGAGGCAGCGAGTTCGTCGGTGCTCGAGCGGTCGGCGGGCGTGCTGCCGCCGGTGGCGTCGGCCAGGATCGGCCGCTGGGGTCTGCGCAAGGCCGAGCCGCTGATCAGGGCGGCCAGTGCGGCCAACCCGGCGGGCGCGGCGGCGACGGCCGCGGCGGGCGGCCAGGTCAGGATGCGCGGCGAGGAAGGCGAAGGCGCCGCCGCCGGCACCAGGGTCCCGGCCACGGCGGCTCCCCTCGACACCGACGCGCAGGGCGGCAGGGCGGCCCGGCGGGGCACTCCCCAGCCGCGCAGGGGCACCGCGCCCCCGCCCAACCTGGGCACCTCGGCTCCTCAGCGCGGGACCCGGCCGGA